>JAGMES010000184.1 GCA_023128035.1 Halanaerobiales bacterium
ATGCAAGCTCTTGTGCGACTACTTTTTGTGGGCTAATCATCAGATATAATACCATGCAAAATCATATTATATGCAAAATCAATCATCTCAGATTGATTTTGTATATTCTGATCAAACAGACTCCCACCTGCACTTTTTATTGTACCCACAATCAGTAATGCCACATATTTAGAAGAACAGGGGCGAAATATTCCTTCAGCAATACCTCGTTCAATCACCAATTCAACCATATTAACTATTTCTTTGAATTTTATAAACAGCTTTTGTTTAAATTCTTCATCAGTTAATCGAATATTATTGAAAAAGATATGAGCAAAGTCTCGATTTTTCTGCATAGATTTAACTCCAACCTCTATGAACTCTCTCAAAATCAAATCTGGAGAAAGAGGTTTAGTCACTAAAATTTTTAATCCTTCAAAAAAAATATTAGCATTTTCCCAAACCATTGTTTTAAAAAGTTCATCCTTACTTGAAAAATACCAGTACAATGTTCCTTTACCGACTTCTGCATGATTTGCAATAGCCGACATTGTAGTCTCATGATAGCCATTTTTTAAAAAAAGTTCACTCGCTGATCTTAATATCCTCTCTTTCATAGAAGTTTCTTTCTCTATCACCGAATCACTTCCTTCTAATTTCTAAACCGACCAGTCAGTCAGTTTTAATGAATCGTACCATATTGCTTTGTTTTTGTCAACGTCTTTTTACCATCCTTTTGTTTATCATTATATTAAGCCAGTTATGAGAACTCCAACAACCATACCTCCAACAATTCCTATCGTAGCCCAATGACTTTCAGAAAGATTATGCGCATCAGGTACTAATTCATCGAAAGTAATATAAAGCATTGCACCAGCAGCTAAACCCAAAGCTATGGATAAAGTATTTGGAGATAAGTCACCAAAGTACGCTCCTAACGCTGCACCAATTCCCATAGGGACACCTGCAAGGGCAGTTAGAGTCAAAATATGTTTTAAAGACATCTGTCTTAAACTCAATGTAGTACAATCCATAAAATTTTATTCATTTCCTCTTCCCCCTTCAATGATATTATACTCCATAGGGGGATAGGTAAGTCAAGTAAAAGATAAACCTGCAGCATCTTGGCTACAGGTTTATAATTATAAAAGGTTCAATTGTTCAAAACTTTTAAAACCTTCTTGAAGAATAATTACATGATCTAAAAAGTCCACATCCAATACCTCTCCAGCACTGACCAATCGCTTAGTACGTAAAATATCTTTCTTAGAAGGATTAGATAAATGATTTAAATGATTATGGGCTAAAATAATAGATGCTTTTTTCGGCAACAACATTGCAGTTCTAAAAACTAATTTTGGATCATAACTGATCCGCTTATTTGTTCCTTCTCCTAAAAGTTCCCAAGTGATTAAACGACTTTCTTCATCTAAAAAGAATATCATCATCCGCTTTTTGTCCAATCCATTAAATTTAACAAACAGATTATAAACATCTGTTGGAGATTGAACAAACTGTCCAACATGAGTCATCTTTTCAAAACGATTCAAATTACATTTAACAAGAAACTCTTCTACAGAACTAATTTGTTGAATGGATTCATAAAAGTCTAACTGATCATTGCAATTAATACTAGGTTCCCTCTTAGCTAAAAAAACCTCTTCTGAAGAAAGCTCTAGATGAAGGGTAATCTCTACAATATCTTCAAATGGATTAAGGTCAACAACTTGGTACTCTTTTTGATGGCATTTATTACAACGGAACAAAACAACTGTTTGGCCAGCATATTTTCCTATATTTTTATCAAAAGTCCCGATTCCTAATAAATCCTGCTTCTGAATCTCTCCACCACAATGTGTGCAATTTAATTTTGTCATAGGTAGTACCCCCTTCTTTTTAGACCGCTCCTACTCTCTACTCAGAATGCACAAACTCACCTACAGGTTTGTTCCCTCACACGTACACGATATCAAAAGAAGACGTTGACAAACTAAATAAAAATTTCGACTTGCTAAATTATATTGTTGAACACCCTAAAATATTATAATTTCTTTTACCTGGATTATAGGATATGATACTGTAGTTATGTATTCGCTAAATAATAAAAGTTATCCTTTAGATTTAATCTAATATTATTCGTTAAATTATGGTATGCTATTTTATTATTCGACAATGTTTTTTGTGATTCAAGCTAATTTTAAAGCATTCATTAGAATAAAAAACTGTAGTTGAACTAACTACAGTTTTTTTGACCATATTACTTTTAGCTAAATAAATTGTTAACAAATCTTTTTCTTCCTTAAAAATTCAATATTCTCCACCACTTCTTCATCATAATCTAACTTATCAACAATTTCATCTACTCCAAATCCTTCAGTTATTAAATCCAATATTGACTTAATCTCTTTTCTCAAAGAATAAATTTTCTTCCAATACAAATCCACTATCATAAGTTGGTCTTGATAAATTTTATAATAAATCCACGGTTTTAAACAGAGTGATTCATCATTTATTGCTCTATTTTTAATATTTCCATCAATGGGAATAAGCAAAACCCAATGATCTCTGAAAATTATATTCTGTCTTAAAAACATTCCCATAGGTTCTGCCTTCACCCTCTTCAAAAGCTCTTCTAACTTTTCTTCATCTGTACCTTTTAAATATTTAAAAACAGAAGTCATAGCTAGCTCCTTTTGAGTAGGGTCAATTTTAATAAAAAATTCATCAGGAGAATAACTCACTTGAGAATACTTACCCAAAGCAAATTTTCCACAGCCTGTCGAATGAATATATACTTCATTTTTGCTAATAAATTCAATGGTTTCCATAGCTTCATCAAAGGTTTCTGTAGGAAAACCGAAAAAGAAAAATAAATGATTCCAAAACCCAACATCATAACTTTCTTTTAATATTTTTTCAACAATATCAGTTTGAATTCCCTTTTTAATCATCTTTAAAACTCTTGGATTTCCACTCTCTAACCCAAAGAAAATAATCCGCAAACCTGCATTATAGGCTCTTTGCAAAAGTTCTCTAGAAAAATCTTTATCAAATCGAGCATCAGTTGACCAAAAAATATTTAGATTTTCTTCTTCAATAAGTTCCACCAATTCCTGCAAGGCATCAGGCCTAATAGCCTCATCTGTAAAATTTATATATTGAACCCCATACTTTCTTTGAAGGTATTTAATATCATATAAGATATTCTCTTTAGATCGTTTTTGATAATGATCTTGATAAATATAAGCATGATCACAAAAGGTACACTTTCCCCAATAACATCCTCGAGAAGTCAATAAAGGAAGAACAGGTTCAGGCCAAAAATATAATCCTAAACGTTCTTCATCAAATTCAGGGCAAGGTAAACTATTGATTTCAACTAAAGAACCAATCTTATTTATCACAACCTTACCTTCGTGATTTCGATAGATCAAATTAGGGACATCTTTAAGCTCATCCCCGTTTTCAAGGGTAAGAATTAATTTATGTAAAGATTCTTCACCTTCAAACATAACTATACCATCAATCAAATCAAATAATTCAGGATAACCTTTCAATGACTCTCCCCATCGACTGGCAATACTCCCACCCAAAATAATTTTAAGCTTAGGAATTCTTTCTTTTATCATAGAGGCTAAGATAAATGTAGGAATGACTTGCAAAGGGCCAGAAACTGATAAACCAATCAAATCTATATCCTGAATTATAGTGTCAAGATAATCTTCAAAAATTGGATAAAAAATATGTTTTTCTCTCTCATCCACACTTCGCATAATATTTTTAACTTCGCCATAATCATACTTATAATTTCCATAGCCAAACTCAATACTCTCTGGAGAATAGGCCAAAGACCAGATTTCTAGACAATATTCTAAAAAACCCCGGCATTTTATATAGACATCTAAATTGAGACTATCACGACTTCTAAACTGAGCTTTCACCTTTTCCACGTTTTGCAATAAATAATCATTCATCCATTCAAAATTATGAATTTTCTTTTTTTCTTCTTCAGAATACTCATTTTTTATGGTTCTCTCCCTAATAATCTTAATCGCTCTAGATAGATAAGATGGAGATAAAATTCTATCATAGGTAAAGATATTTAAATCAAACTGTTCTACGTCAATCCCCTTTTCTTTAAGGTATGAGAAAAGACTAGGAATGCTCAAATATGGTTGTGTAACTTCCCAAGAAGGTGGAAAAATCAATTTAACTTTCATTTTTAACACTTCCTCTAATAATCTTGATCATTATTAAAAGGGTTGGAAATTACATCCCAACCCTTTTCTAAATCAATGTATTATTTTTAGCGATTTACTAATTCCTGAGCTGCTCTCTCTGCTTCAAAAATAATTTTTTCCTCATCAATTGTCTTCATCTCGCGATTTTCCATCAAAATCTTACCATTAACTATAACAGTCTCAATATCACTTGATTGAGCTGAATAAACAGTATGTGCAATAATATTGTGGCGTGGTGTTAGATGAGGTTTCTTAAAGTCAAAGATTACCAAATCAGCTTTTTTACCTACTTCTAAAGTACCTAATTCATCATTTTGACCAATTACCTGTGCTCCGTATATCGTACCCATCCGTAAGCACTCATATGCAGGTAAAGCTGTAGAATCCATAGTTCCTACCTTTTGCAATAATGCAGCAGTACTCATCTCTTCTAATAAATCGAGATTATTATTACTAGAAGCACCATCAGTACCAATTCCGACAATAAGACCCTCATTCATCATCCGTTGAATAGGTGCTATACCACTAGCAAGTTTCATATTACTTTGTGGATTATGTGCTATCCCCAAAGCTTTTGCCTGTTTCATTATTGCAAAATCTTCATCTGTAAGATGAACACAATGAGCTGCTAAAACAGGATATTCAAAAAGTCCTACTTCTGCCATCAGCTGAATTGGTGTTTTACCATATTGATCTTTGATAGTCTTAATTTCAGTCTCAGTTTCACAAAGATGAATATGAAGAGGTACATTCAGTTCATCAGCAATCTTTAAAATACGCTTTAAATAATCAGGTGGGCAGGTATAAGGAGCATGAGGACCTAACATAGTATGAATCCGTCCATCAGCTTTTCCTTCCCAGTCAATGCAGAACTGACGACCAACTTCTAAATCCTTCTCACCATTTGAGCCAACCCCAATCATCCCATGGGATAAAACTCCACGAATTCCTGACTCCTCAACAGCTTTAGCTGTCTCATCCATATAAAAATACATATCAGCAAAACAGGTAGTTCCTGATTTAATCATCTCCAATATAGCAACCATTGAGCCCCAATATACATCTTTTGCGGTCAATTTCGCTTCTATAGGCCAGATTTTTTTCTCCATCCATTCCATTAATGGTAGATCATCTGCATAACTACGAAACAATGTCATGGCTGCATGAGTATGGGTATTGATCAATCCAGGCATAATTACCTTATCTTTAGCTTCGATTACCCGGTTAAATTCCCATTCTTCGGGAAGATCATTTGCTTGTCCTACAAATATAAATTTATCATCTACAATGACAACTGCACTATCACAGATGACATGAGTATCTTTTTTCATGGTCATCAAATCTGCACCACGAATCAATAATTTTCCCATCTATTCAGCCTCCTCAAATATCTTACTCAAACTTGGGACTAGGCTTTCCAACTTGCGAGATACTTAACCTGTTCATTAGTTAGTTCATCAATATTAACACCCAAACTCTTAAGGCGCATATTTGCTACATGTTCATCAATTTCTGCACTTACGGGATATAGTTTACCTTCTAAATTTTGGTAATTATCATTCATCTCTTTTATACTCATAGCCTGAAGAGCAAAAGTCATATCCATAATTTCAGCAGGATGACCATCTCCAGAAGCTAAATTAACTAATCTTCCTTCGGCCAATAAATATAATTTACGTCCATCAGGCATAGTGAACTCTCCGATATTATGTCTAGCTTCTCTTACAGATGTAGCCATCTTTCCAAGTTCTACTTTATCAATCTCACAATCAAAATGCCCTGCATTACTCATTATTGCATGATCTTTCATCACTTCAAAATGTTCCTTGCGGATTACATTGATATTTCCAGTTACTGTAACAAAGTAATCTCCTAATTTTGCAGCTTCAATCATTGGCATAACTCTAAATCCATCCATTACTGCTTCATTTGCTTTAATTGGGTCAATTTCAGTAACAATAACATTAGCACCCAGACCTTTTGCCCTCATTGCAATACCTTTACCACACCAACCATAACCGATTACTACTACATTCGTACCAGCTACAACCAAATTGGTTGTACGCATAATACCATCCCATGTAGATTGACCAGTGCCATAACGATTATCGAAGAGATACTTACAATAAGCATCATTCACAGAAACCATTGGAAATTCCAATTCTCCTGCTTTTTCCATAGCAACGAGACGATGAATTCCAGTCGTTGTCTCTTCAGCTCCACCACGGATCTTAGGTAATAATTCACGGCGTGAAGTGTGAAGCATATGAACCATATCGCCACCATCATCAATAATTAAATCTGGTTCGCAATCTAACACCCAGTTCACTTGTTCCTCATATTCTTCGGCAGTACAATTGTGCCAATCATATACGGTAATACCATCTTCAACTAAAGCAGCTGCAATAGGATCTTGTGTAGATAATGGATTAGAACCTGTAATAACAACATCAGCTCCACCTGCCTGTACAACTTTAGCAAGATAGGCTGTCTTTGCTTCTAAATGAAGACAAATAGCCACAGTTAACCCTTTAAAAGGTTGCTCTTTTTCAAATACATTTCGTACCTCATTCAAAACCGGCATATGTTCTTGAACCCAACTTATTCTGCGATGCCCCTCAGCAGCAAGACTCATCTCCTTTACTTTTGACTCTCTTCTCATTTTTTAACCCCCTCATTTTATTTTTTTCTGTAAATCTAAAATTTTATTCTTATCTGGATTTTCAATCACGCCATATTCAGTAATAATTCCAGTAATATTCTCATGTGGAGTTACATCAAAGGCAGGATTGAAAATCTCAACACCTTCTGGTGCAATTTGTACATCAAAAACATGAGTCACTTCTCTACTAGACCGTTCTTCAATCGGAATCTCGTCACCAGTAGCTATACTAAAATCAAAAGTTGATATTGGTGCGGCTATATAAAAAGGAATTCCATGCTCTTTTGCCAAAACAGAAAGAGAATAAGTTCCAATTTTATTGGCTGCATCTCCATTAGCAGCAATTCGATCAGCCCCGACAACGATCTTTTGAATACGACCGATTTTCATTGCATGACCCGCCATATTGTCAGTAATCAAAGTAACAGGGATCTTCTCCTGTACCATTTCCCAGGCTGTTAATCGTGCTCCCTGTAAATAAGGTCTTGTCTCATCTGCATAAACATCAATTTTCTTACCTGCTTCGTTTGCTGCACGAATTACACCAAGTGCTGTTCCGTAATCCACAGTAGCTAAAGCTCCTGCATTACAATGAGTCAAAATAGTATCGCCATCATCGATTAAAGGTTCACCAAAGGAACCAATCTTACGATTGATTTCAATATCTTCATCAGCAATCTGATTAGCCTCTTTTACTAATTCATCTTTTAACTCATCTAAAGATAAATCCTTTTTAGATTTGGCAACTTCAGTCATTCGCTCAATTGCCCAAAATAAATTTACAGCAGTTGGACGAGTTTGGCTAAGATATTCACATACTTCTTCTAACTCTTTTAACAAAGATGATACGTCCTTTGTAGTGCTGGTTAAAGCACCAATTGCAATACCATAAGCTGCTGTAGCGCCAATTGCAGGTGCCCCTCTAACCACCATTTCCCGAATACAATCACCTACTTCTTGATAAGTACTACAGGTAATAAATTCGGTAATAACTGGAAGTTTTCTTTGGTCCAATAACTTCAATTTTCCATCATTGTAAATCATTGTTTTGATAGATTCCATTTTATTCCTCCAATCTATATATTCATCAGTATGAATATATACTAATTTCTAGACAAATGAATAGATTCCTTCTACTTTTTTGAAATTTAAAAACAATCTCACAAATTGTATCTACTTCTAAAATCTAACTTTATCTTTTGAGTTAAGACCC
>JAGMES010000185.1 GCA_023128035.1 Halanaerobiales bacterium
TGCTATCTTTTGTTTATATATGACCCCGCTCTTAACAATAAATTTTAAATTTCCACCGAAAGGTAGTTCTAACACGATAGTTTACCCCACTTACAGAAGTTGGAGAATTTATGCCTTCCGAAAATGTTCTTAAATGGATAAATTTTCCTGACAGTTATGGCAGACACATTGATTTTTAAAAATGAAAATATTTTCAGATTCACCACAAAATAGGCATGTTTGAACAAATTTTCTTAAAATAATTTCTTCATTTCCCACTAAAATTTCTAATGGATCATTGGTTTCGATGCTCATACTTCTTCTTAACTCAATTGGAATTACAATTCGCCCCAATTCATCAATTTTTCGCAGAATACCTGTAGATTGCATTCTTCCTCCTCCTCTTCTTTAAAATACCAAAATCACATCTAAAATTAGTATAAATAATTTATCAGAAGAATGCAATAGAATGTCATAAAAATAATAAAAAAAATAGAAAATTTATAAAATACGCCAAGCTATTCCTGGTAGAATTTAGCCCTGTTCTAATTTTTTATTAACTAGAATATTTTTTAGAGGAGGTGAAAGTTGATGAGATGGATATGGTTGATTTTAGCCATATTTTTAGGGATTGGAGAGTTACTGACAGTAGAATTTTTGTTACTTTGGTTTTGTTTAGGTGCTTTGGCGGCTGCTGTAGTAGCAAATTTTTATTCTTTTGTTTACCAACTTTTAATTTTTGTTTTGATATCCGCAGTATTTATTATTTTTTCGCGTAAGGTAATCTGGCGAAGAAAGGAAATTAAAACAAATATCTCAGCTTTGCTTGAAAAAGAGGGAGTAGTAGTTGAGACTGTAGGGCCGATATATTGTAAACCTGGACTTATCAAGTTTAATGGAGAATTTTGGCGTGCTTATAGTGAAGAGGAGGTGATTCATCCTGGAGTCGCTGTAATCATTGTGAAAGTTGATGGCGTGAAATTGAAGGTGCGTGCACTTGAGAAATTTTGAAAAAATAGTGAATTGGGGGAGGAATTATAGTGGTTTTCTGGATTGTAATTTTGTTTTTGTTGGCGATTTTTGTTTTCATTATTGGTAAGTTTTGTTTGATAATAATTAATCAATCAAAGGTTGGAGTAATAGAAAGATTAGGGAGTTTTCATAAGATAGCTCATAGTGGTATAAATTTTATTATGCCCTTTACAGACCGATTAGTTACACAAATTGATATGAAAGAACAAGTACGTGATTTTCCCCCTCAACCTGTAATAACCAGAGATAATGTGACAATGATGATCAATACAATCGTTTATTATCAGGTTACTGACCCACAAAAGTTGCAATATGAGATTTCTGATATTGAAGGAGCTATTGAAAATATGGCTGCAACTACGTTAAGAAATGTTATAGGTGAACTGGAACTGGATGAAACTTTAAGTTCTAGAGATACCATTAATGATAGATTAAGAAATGTTTTAGATGATGTGACGGACAAATGGGGTGTGAAAATTAATCGTGTAGAATTGAAAGATATTTCTCTTGCAGAAGATATTCAGGGTTCAATGGAGACTCAGATGAAAGCAGAAAGAGATAAACGAGCTCAGATTCTTATTTCCGAAGGGAAACGAGAATCTACTATTAAAGAAGCTGAAGGAGAACGAGAAGCAGCGATAATTCGTGCTCAGGGAGAAAAAGAAGCTGCAGTTCTTAAGGCACAAGGAGAAGCAGAAACTCATAGAATTATTCAGCAAGCAAAAGCAGATATGATTAAAGAAGTTTATAAGGCTATACATGAAGGAAATCCAGACGAAAGGGTTATAACACTTCGATATTTAGAATCTTTAGAAAAGATCGCTGATGGTCAGGCTAGTAAAATCTATATGCCACTACAGTGGGGGAAAATTCTTGCAAACTTAAGTGGATTTTTAGATTTAAAAGATCAGTAACAATTATAAAATTAAAAAAATATTACAATAAAAGTCTACTGAGTATAAAATTTCGCAAAAATAGTTGACAATAAATATAAGATTATGATATAATTTAGGTATAAAAGGTTACTTTTGCATGGAGACCATGTAGGGGTAGGGGAAAGTGGGGTTGATAGAGCGGTGATACGGTTACCGCTCTTTCTTTTTTGTTTATTTTTAGCCTTTTTGGATAAAATAAAAAAAATCCAAGAAAGGTGACGTTTATTATGAAAAAAATTATAGTAATTGGAATTAATCACAATGAATATGGTATGAATCGTTTAGTCGACAAATTACATCATTCTATACATGAAACTAATATTTCTTTTTATCAATGTGGCTCATCAGGTTGGGATTTATACCATAAGGTTTTAAAACTTTACTCTGATAAAATTATCATTATTGATCAATTTGATGATTGCGGTGAAGAAGAAATATCTAAGATTAATTATATCACTATCAATGAGCGTATTTTGATTATTGGGATAAATTCAATTTTTTTTGGGAGAAAAGACCTTTCCTGTGATCTCAAATCCAAACTAGAACAGATTATCTTTCAAATTAGAAGATTGATTTTGAAAGAGATTTCTCTTGACTCATGTGTTCAATTTTGATATAATTTAATTGAAAATGATTATCATTTGATAAAGTGGGTGATGGAATTGGATGCAAAACTTAAGGAATATGAAGAGCGAATGATAGAAGCTAATTTTAAGTTGACTTCGCAACGACGCTTAATTTTGAAGACTTTATTGGAGGATATTGATAAGCATTCTAGTGCAGAAGAGATTTATCAACTTATTAGACAGCAAAATCCTCGGTTGGGATTAGCAACAGTGTATCGTACCTTGGAGTTATTCTGTGAGTTAGGTATATTACATGAACTTAATTTTGATAACAACTGTCGACGTTATGAATTAGACGAAGGTGATCGTCACCATCACCATTTGATTTGCTTAAAATGTCGGAAAATTATTGAATTTAACGATAATGCCTTAAAAAATTTCGAAATTCATATTAGTGACCAATATGATTTTCATGTAATCGATCATCGGATAAAGTTTTATGGATATTGTGCTGACTGTCGAAGCGATTCAAATGAATGATATCAATATTGCGAGATAAATCCTCATTTTCTACATTTAGATAGTAGAGAATGAGGATTTTTTTGTGGTGTTATGATAGGGATTTGTTATGAAATTTTGCATAGTAAAAAAGGATTTTTGCTTATTACACCGAATTAAAGTTAGATGAATACCGTCGGGAAGGGAGCAAGAATATGATATATGAAAAGAAAGATAAAACTGAAATAAAATTGGAAACTCTTTTTCATGAGGGCGGTTTTCAACGCAAATATCAAGCCAATGAAATGGTTTTTATGGAAAATGATCGTGAAGAGTATCTTTTTTACATTGCAAAAGGATTAGTCAAATTATTTATGATTTCAGATGATGGAAAGGAAAAAACCTTGTTAATTTTATCAGAAGGCCAGTTCTTTGGCGAAATTGCTTTATTTGATGGAATGAGTTATGCAGTCAATGCAGAAATTTTAGAGGATACAGTAATCTTTTCTATGAGTAAGAAAGATCTAACAGAACGGTTAATTGAAGAACCGGGTATTGCGTTGAAGTTGATGGAATTGATGGCGAAGAAGACTAGATTGATTATAGAGCAGATTCGAGACACCGCTTTTTATAGAATTGCAGGTCGGATGGCGAGTTTATTAGTTGGGTTTAGTAAGCAATTTGGTAAGCCTAATGATTTTGGGATTCATTTACAAATATCATTAACTCATCAGGAATTGGCTAATTTATTGGGAGCATCACGAGTAACTGTAACAAAGACGTTAAATAAATTTCAAGAAGAGGGAATTATAGATGTAGTAAATCGGCGTATATTGATCAAAGATATTGAACAATTGATGTGCTATATTCGATGAATAGGAGCTGATGTAGTGGATGGAAAAGCGTAAACGTGTGTTTGCAGATATAGCACTTTTATTTGTTGTAGTAATATGGGGTACAACCTTTCCATTGATGAAAGATGCGCTAGAAGGCATTCAACCTTTAAATTTTATCTTTTTACGTTTTACTTTGGCTTTTTTGATGTTGGCCTTAGTGAACTGGCGTAAATTAGGAAATTTAAATATGGATTCTGTAAAAGTAGGCATATATTTAGGATTAGCTTTAACCGGAGGGTTTATTTTTCAGGTTAGTGGAATTGTATATACAACTGCTTCTAAAGCTGGTTTTATTACAGGATTATCTGTGGTAATTGTACCAATTTATTATTAGGAGAAGTGGTATCTTCACATAGTTTGTGGGGTGGTGGATTAATTATTTTGGGAATGATTTTAGCGGAAATTGGTGATTTTTCGAAAAAGCTTTAACAGGGATAATATTCATTTTTCAGATATAGGTCTTGTCTGTTTAGAAAATACTCTTAATCAGGCTGGAGGTGTGGTTATAGCAGACGAGCGAATGAATGAGGTGGCAAGGTAGCTCATGAGTTTGAAGTCCCTGTACATCTTGATGATGTATGGATTTTTAATGCTGCTATTGCTTTAACTAAAATGATAGATCGTTTAGTGGCAGGATCAATGCCGTAAATATAAAAGGCTGTAACCTTAAAGGGCTACAGCCTTATAATTTTAAAGTTGAAAAAGAAATCTTTCTTACTGGTGTTATTAGGCTCTGATTTTTTGAATCTTATCAAGTTGCTTTTTTGCCAGACTCCATTGGTCGCGAGCCATTCTCACGATAAGAGGCTCACTTTTTGCCAAGGGGCTTCTGACGACTTGATCAAATCTTCGGATACTTTCTTCATAATTATCTAATCGTCGATTTATTTCAGCTATAAGATATGCTGCTCGAAGATGTGTTAGTCCACCAATTGGGAAATGTTCTGTAGAATAAACTTCTTCATAATATGAAAGAGCTTTTTCTAAATAGATTCTCTCGTTTTTAGTATTTTTCAACATTCGATAAATCCATGCGGTTTTTAAACAGACTCCAGCAATCGTGCTTGCTGGTACTTTTCGGTATGAAAGCGTGAGAAGAGCTAATTTGTTGCTTATAAGTGCTGTTTCTAATTTGCGCTCTCCTAAAGGATTCATATTGATTTGGTGGGTTGCTAAAATTTGAGCAATCTTATTAACCTCATTTGGTTTGATTTCATTAAAGACTCCTTTGGGAGATGCATAAAAACACTGAGGACAGACCCAGATATCATAAAGATATGGTGTAATATTAGGATAGATATACCGAAAGTCGGAGTCTTTTCCAGAGGAGACACACTTGTTTGATTTTACTACAGTGGCATGAAATGGAGTAAGACAGATTGGACAGGTTACTTTTTTTTTGTAGAAATGATTTGACATTTAACAAGACCTCCCTTGGAAAGGTAAAATTATCACGTTATTAGGGCTTTTGAATTATTATATCATACTTTAGCCCTATTTTTCTACTATATTTTTCTTTTATTTTGTTGCTAAAGCTCGACTCAGGAAGGAAAAAATATATTTAGGTGGAAATTAAAAAATAGACATAAGTTAGTTGAGGAGGTAATTTCTAGAATGGCTAAAGAATTGAAACGTGGAATGTTTATTGTATTTGAAGCGATAGATGGTTCGGGAACTTCAACACAAGCTAGGTTGTTACATGATTATTTATTCAAAAATGGATATAAAGTCTTTTTAACCGAAGAACCAACTGGCGGTCCTATAGGTAATTTAATTCGGCTTTCCTTAAAGGGGCGTCTTCTTATGTCAGATGATAAAAAGCGGAATGATCGACAATTGGCGTTACTGTTTGCTGCAGACCGTCATGACCATCTTTATAATAAGTTAGATGGGGTTATGACTAAGGTAGATGATGGTTGGATTGTTATCTGTACTCGTTATGTGCTCTCTTCTATGGTGTATAATTGCAATGATGAAAACGAGTTGGCATTTGTTAAACAGTTGAATAGTCAATTTCCGTTACCTGATTTAACCCTCTTTATTGATTGCCCTTTGGAGATTTGTTTGGACAGGTTAAATCAAGGGCGTCCAGTTCACGATATCTATGAAAATCGTAATAAATTGAAGCAAGTTAGGGAGAATTATGATCGTTTATTAGCTAAATTTAAAGCTCCTTTACATTATGTTGATGGTAAAAGGGAGAGGAATGAACAACATCAAGAGATTGTGGGTGTTGTAGAGAAGATGTTGTAAGAAGAACCAGAAAAATTAAAATAAAATAAACTTTGTTAGTTAAGTTAATCTCCTAAAATAATCTTAGGAGATTTTTTATTTTTAAAAGTAATTTATATTTTGTATAGTGACATTTTACTTAGTGTTAATGATTTACATTCTAAATAAAGTAGTATTACTGGTTATACTTTAATTATAATTCGTTGAATTTATTAAAAAATTATACAATAATTAACAAAAGTAATGTTTCTATATTAAGAAGTAATTAGCTAAAAAAGGGAGTATAATGAATAGGGTTAGTATCCAAAAAATAAGTTGAGGTGAGTAAAATGATAAAATACCAAAAATATGGTTATATAGTCATCCTACTATTTGTACTCTTTATATCAACTACAGCGAATGCAGCTCTTATCGAACCATATGTTATTCTTCAAGCAGAACATGGAGATTTAATTGGAGAAAATTTATTTACACAAGAAAATAGTGAACTAAGCTATGTTAGTGTAGTGCAGGGGTCTCAAAATGACTTGATTTCTCTTTTGTTAGATGTGTTTGATGAGAAAAGATATGAATTTTGGATTTATCTAAGTGGAATAGGGTCTGGTGACTTTACAATTTATGGATCAGATCAGGAAATCTTTCGCGATAATTTTCACGGACAAAGTAGTGATTGGCATTGGATTAAGCTATCCACTACCTGTAGTTTATCGATAAATGACTACTATGTTGTTTTATCTGATTTTACTGGTTTTCTTAATATTGATAAAATTATTGTAAAAACTATAGATGCGGATTCTGAGATTATTGATATAGAAAGTCAAGGTTCATCTTCTTCTGAACCTATCCTTCAAAATGAAAGTCCATGGATCACTACAGGATTAAGCCCTTACTCATCATTGCTACAAAATGGAAATGAATATGTATCTACAACTTCTGGAATATTAACCATTGCGGCTACTGATTTAGTGATTCCAGGAAGAGATGGCTTGGATTTAGTTATCAGCAGATATTATAATTCTAAAACTGATAAGGGAGATAGAGCCAAACATCCAAATCTATATGATCGCTGGAACTTTGGTTTTCCATATATCTATAGTGATGTAATTTATTTTCCTGATGGCAGTGCATTTAATATGAAAGATGATGAGGTTGAAGTGAGAGTAGAAAATGTCGGTAAAGATAAAAAGTTAATTTATATAAATAGTAAAAATAGTCATTTCAAATTTGTCAAATACAAAAAATATATAGGTTCTATTCTATGGTTTCCACAATACAAAACGGATCATTATGAACTTTATCTTTCTGATGGTACATACTGCTACTTTAATGATCAGGGAGATATTCAATATATTCAGGGGAAAAATCCAAACAACAAAATTAAATTCTATTATGATAATTACAAAATAAGCCAAATAGTTGATACAGTTGGGCGTGTATATAATATTGAATATTTTTCTGATAAAATAGACATCACTCGTCAGCAAGATGGTAAACGTTTAGTTAGTTATGGTATTGAAGATGGTAAATTAAGAACAGTAAAGGATTCGATGGATCGAGTTACTAGCTATTTTTATGAAGATTATGCTGGTATCACAAAAATAGTTTATCCATCAGGAAAAATTAGTGAATATACTTATTTTACTAAACCAGTAAGTGGAGTATATTCAAATGGTAAATTATGGTATTCTGAACATTATTGGGTAGAAAATCAGAAGATTTATACTGTCGCTAAAATTGGAAATGAGACTCTTCTGGTTAGTAAGACAGTGTTTAAGTATTCGGTGAAAAGTTCAATAGAGAGAA
>JAGMES010000186.1 GCA_023128035.1 Halanaerobiales bacterium
CAGCTTTAACTGGACGAGTTCACTAAGGTAGTTGAGAAACAAATTGTATTTTAAGCTTTAATTTCAGTTTTACATGCACTACAGTTTCCAGAACAACAATCACAATCTTGTGTAGTAAACATTTTATAAACTTTCCATATAGTAAAACCAACAGCCAATATACCAATTGTAATTAATAATAGCTGATCCATTTTTACCTCCTTTAAAGCCGATGTAATTACTGTGTTATTACATCTTATGTTTAACCCAAACCAATCAACTTACCACCTTGATAGACGATAAAAGCTAAAATCCAACCAAGCACCAGACTATATCCTACTGCAAAAGCAGTCCATTTCCAGGAATTAGTTTCTCTTTTGATCGCTCCAATTGCAGCAACACAAGGCACATAAATCAATGTCATAACCAAAAATGCGTAAGCACTTAGAGGAGTAAAATGTCCTCTTAATACTTCTGTTAGACTTCCTTCCTCTACTCCATATACAACACCAAAGGTTCCAACTACTACTTCTTTAGCAAGAAGTCCAAAGACCAGAGCGACAGCAGCTTGCCATGTTCCAAAACCAAGAGGTTTAAAAACTGGGGCAACGAAAGATCCTATTTGACCTATCAAACTTTGTTCACTTGCATACTCTACGCCTAATGGGAAATTAGAAAGCACCCAGATTAATACAACAACACCAAAGATAATTGTAGTAGCTTTTTTAACAAAAGAACTTCCTTTATTCCACATATGAACAAAAATACCTTTTAATGTAGGAATTCGATAGGGTGGAAGTTCCATCACAAAAGGAGATGGTTCACCTTTAAAAAGCGTTTTACTAAAGATTTTGGCCGTAATTATTGCAATCACAATTCCTAAAACATACAGTGAAAAAATCATCCATCCCTGACTAGCTGCAAAAAATGCACTTCCAAACAAAACATAGACTGGAAGTCTTGCTAAACAGGACATAAATGGATTAATAAGTATTGCAATCATACGATCTTTTTTATTCTCCAAAGTCCGTGTAGCCATAATACCAGGTACATTACATCCAAAACCAATGATCATCGATATAAATGATTTACCATGTAAACCTAACGCTGTCATCAGTCGATCCATCACATAAGCACCACGAGCCATATATCCACTATCTTCAAGAAGCGAAATTGCTAAAAAGACCAGAAGTATTGGTGGTAAAAAGACTAAAACAGATCCAACACCACCTATGACACCATCCATAACAAAGGAAATCAACATTTCGGAAGCACCAATATTTTCTAAACCAGCGGAAGCCAATCCTCCTAAATACTCGAAAAATGTCTCAACCCAACCGATCAATGGATCTCCTAGCTTAAAAGTAAACTGAAAAACCAGCCACATAACTACTGTAAACAAAGGAATTCCTATGATCCTATGAGTAACAACCTTATCGATTTTATCTGATAGAGTCTCTTTAGTAGTCTGAGGTCGTTTTACACATTTTTTAGTTATTTCAGCGATAAACTGATAACGTTGATCAATTATTATAGTCTCAACTTCTTCATCTAAAACTTCTAAAATACGCTGTTTACTTTTTTCAACCTGTGCGATTACTTTGTCTTTAGATTCGATCTCTTTTAATAGATGTTTATCATCTTCTAACAATTTTATCGCCAACCAACGCAATGGATAGCTTGCGCTAAGATCCATATATACAGAGAGCACCTTTTGAAGGGTCTCTAACTCCTCTTCAATCTCTCTTCCATAATCAATTTTAAAAGTTTTCTCAGCTTTTTTTTGTTCAACTGCTGATTTTAATAATTCATTTACCCCTTCCTTTTTTGTAGCAATTGTTGGTATCGTGGGTAATCCTAGGAGATTAGATAACTTTTTTACATCTATTTGAATTTCTCTTGCTTTAGCTTCATCCATCATATTTAATGCGATGACAACATCAACATTCATCTCTAAAATCTGCGTTGTTAAGTAAAGGTTACGTTCTAAGTTTGTAGCATCAACAACATTTATAACTACATCAGGATTTTCTTTTACTATATAATCCCGAGCAATCATCTCATCCTCTGAATATGCTCCAAGACTATATGTTCCTGGTAAATCAATTATGTTTACTGATTTTCCTTGATATATTGCTTTTCCTTCTTTTTTCTCTACAGTCACACCAGGCCAGTTACCTACATGCTGTCTGGCACCAGTCAGGCTATTAAATAAACTAGTTTTTCCAGCATTAGGATTACCAGCAAGGGCTATATTAAACTGTCCATCTTTTTTTAAAGCATTACTTATATTCGCCATATTTCTCACCTTTCCAAATGTTAGGTTAACCTAACATTTACTTGTAAAATTATACTCCCTCGACAAAAATTTTTTGAGCCATTCCACGTCCTACAGCCATTCTACTCTCTTTAACAATAACAATCAATGGACCACTATCATTTCGAATCACCTTAATTGTTGAACCCTTATTAAAACCCATCTCCATTAAACGTTCCCTAAACCCTTTTCCACCTACAATTTCTTTAATCTTGCCATTTTGACCAGAAACCATCAATCCTAAAGGCAAAGCACTAGCCATCATATTATATCACCTCTACAAAAATTTCTGAAGCTTCATTTTTTCTCAAAGTTAATTTATAACCTCTAACTTTGACCTCAATCGGATCACCTAAAGGAGCAACACCTTCTACTGTGATCTCAGTACCTGATACAAGTCCCATATCCATCACACGTCTCCGCAAATCACCTTTCAAAGTCAACCGTACTATCTTACCACGCATACCTGGACTTAAATCTCTTAAAGCCTTTATCTTTTGAGTTGCCATATCACTCACCTCCGTCATCTTTTTATCATTATTAATATCTAAAGCTTTTACATTTGAATACTCAACAATTTTTTCCACTGTTAGAGGACTAATTACATGTTCTATAGCACAGGCATCTTTTTCAGCAACTTCTGGACTCACCCCTAATACTTCAACCAAAAAGGTCTTTATAACCTGATGCTTTTTTTTAATCTTTCCAGCAAACTCCTTTCCTTTCTTGGTAAGCTCAACAGGTCCATATTTTTCATGCTGAAGTAAATTCATTTCAACCATACTTTTAACTGCTTGATTAACGCTAGATTTTGCAATATTTAAATGATTAGCCAGATCTGTAATCCTAACTATCCCATTTTGTATAGAAATATTTAAAATTACTTCTAAATAATTTTCAATTGTTGGAGAAAGAGTCAACGTATTTTCCATTAATATTGTCTCCTTTATAAGACATGTTAGAGTTACCTAACATTGAGATTGATAATCTTTATCATTTACTACACTCTTATATTACCACATAAATTTGTGTTTGTCAAAAGCTTTTTTAAAAATTTGCAGTGAAATTTTAAATAAAAAAGTCCCAACCAATTTGCAAAAATTGATCAGAACTTAAAGGAAGATTTTTAATTTTACAACAACAATTTTTTTATAAATTCATTTAATCTTAAAACAGATTCAAGTTCTTCTATTGTTCTTTGACAAAACCAATTATCATCCTGAATTGATACTTGATTAGCTTTCCCTGGTTTTAATACATTAGCAATACAGCCAATAATAGCCTTCTTTTGCTTAGACTCTGATAACTTGTACTTTTTATCGAAAGATTGAACATAATGAATGGCTGCATCTAATATATCTTTATATGAAACAGAGGCACACTCTAACAATAAATTTTCCAAATTACCACTACTCATATTATCAGGAAAAACATATACTCCTGTCTTAAGACTTTCATTAGAAACTTCTCCAGGTATGCAAGGTAAAAAATTATCTTTTAAAAAATCATTTTCTGACTTATTTAACTCTGCTATCAATCTAGTTAAACGCATCTGTGGACCCATATGATCTGCATCAAAAAAGACAGCAATTCCTGATAACAGTTCTTCATCAAGATTAGTAAGACTAGCATTTAAAGTTTTAACTAATTGTGTATCTCCTTTCCCACTTTGAATAGCAACAGATAATTCATCTGACTGATAAAATATTGGGATTGGAACACGTTTCAAAAGATCTCCTTTAGGTGGAAACTTATATTGAATAGTTTTTCTCCAGAATTTATCTAAATTTTTTACTTCACGAACCAGTTTTAATCTATTGATAGTTAACATTTTTCCAATTGCCGCAATATCATGTTGACCCTTTGCAACAAAATAGAAATATTTCATTATTTTCACCTCACATCCTGACCCAATTCATATCTTAAATCGTACAATGTTTTCCCTGAAAATCTTTTTGCAATTGTAGCTTCTTCTTTCACTTCAAGACGATATGTAGCTAAATTATCTAAACAGTCTTCGCTTGCTTCTAAAACAGCATCTATCGCCTCCAAACTATGTGTTGTAGCAAATAGTTGTACTTTAAAAAGTTTACAAACATCAACTAACCATGAAAAAATGTTTCCCAGAACTTCGGTGTGAATTGCTGTTTCAAGCTCATCAATTAATAATACTCCTCCCCTACAGTTTACTACCTCTGAGGCTAGTGTGACAGCTTTTCGTACACCATCACCAAACGTAGAAAGAGGTGATGTGCCTAAAACTTTATGTTTTATATATGGTATAAACTTACTCCCAAGTCGTTTTGTATCAGAAGGAAGAAATTCAATTCCTTCAATATTTTTATCGAAAAGCTGTAGTGCATCTATAACTTTCGGGCGATAGTCAGAATCTATTGCTTGAATTAATGCTTGTGAAAAATATTGTTCAAGACGATACTCGACGGGAGTTAAAAATCGAGTATGAATTATAGGTTGAGAGGTTCGAATTTCTATAGGTGAATTTTCTTCTATCTCAAATCTAATTTTTTTAACATTACCATTCTTCAATAATTTAATATCTAGTTCAAGTATTCGCACCTCATCGTCTAAAAGATTATCCATTAATTCCTCTAAATTTTCATCATACTGTTTAATGTTTACATATTTTTTTTCTTTACCTTGAATCACTAATTCAATTTTTTCATTGTGAATTATTGAAGATAAACCTATATTTTTCTTTCCGCCTTCTGCATCTTCTATTGATAATTTTTTATGCTCTTTTGGAAATAACCACATAATAGAATTAATAAGTTCAAACTTTTTAAAAAGTATTCTACTTGAACCTGATAAAGAATCTCTTATTCGTGAAACCTTTACATAATGACTGAGGTCAAGAGGAAATTTGAACAACTCAATTGCTTCTAATATAGAAGTTTTGCCCGAATTATTTTTTCCAACGAAAATATTTATCATTTCAAACTTTCTAAGTTCTAAATCCTTTATCCCACGAAATCTATCGATGGTTAGTTCTTCAAGATGTCTCATTTACCTTCAATCCCTTCATTAATCATTTATTTCAATAATTTTTAATCAGTTTCTTTAATTTATTCATCTGTATAAATAAAATTCATACTTTAACTTAATCTTTTCTCCATTATTCCCTAAAACCCTTTCTGCTACACCCCTATTAATTCTAAATCAACTTTCATATTTTATGATCAACCATTTTTTTGTTCGAGACTACACATAAAAAGTCCCAACCAATTTGCGAAAATTGATCAGAACTTAAAGAAAGATTCTTTATTTACATACTTTCTACAAAAATATTCTCCTTTATCATAATAGCTTCACCGTAAACATTTCCATTTTCATC
The DNA here is from genome assembly GCA_023128035.1 of Halanaerobiales bacterium. The sequence goes on from JAGMES010000186.1 coordinate 5,649, forward strand.
GGTAAATAAAAGATTAACAATAAGTTCATCATACTTTCGACTATATGTAGCCATTGTTAAAGTAAAACTTGACATAGATATTTTAAAGCTAAAATTATCATTTGTATAAGAAATTTTTTCCATCAAATTGACTAATTCATTTTCTAGCTTTTCACCATTTACGAAACTTAAATTTACTTCAAGCATATAAATAACTTCATTTTCTTCATCATGAACAATGACCATAATCCATTCTGGCTCTTCAGTGTCAGATAGATCATAATCTTTCATTGTTTTATAAAGTGCTCTTAAAAACCTTGCTTTACTCTGTTCTTCAATAATTTTAAGGCTAGAATTCTGAAATATATCACTATATGCTTCGATGTTTAGATATGATTCCTCTTCATAACTATTTATGTATATGTAAAGTGGAAATGCAGTATATGAATTCCAAGCGTCATTAATAGATAAAATGATATACTTATATATTACCCGGTCTGTAACACCAGAAATATTGTAGTCTCGAATAATTTTATCGGCAAAATTAGATTTAAATATATAAATATCATTGTAATCAACTCGGATATTAGCTAAAGCACCCATAACAATCATACAAATAATACAAAAAGTCACTAGCAATTTTTTTATCACATCATCCCCCCCCTCATAATCAATTATTTGCTATCCCCTTCCTCAAGATTATATTATTCAAATTAAGAATGAGATGTTCTTTTTTATACAATAAAAACAGCTACCCTAAAAATAGGATAGCTGTTTTTAAAGCTAATTTTCATTGTTCCTTTTTACAACAGTCTTATCTATCAGATCAAAATTACCACCTTTACAGACAGGACAACCATTATTTTTCAACTTTTCAATGGTTTTAAAATCTCTTTGATACCCTACCTTTATTAAATCACCACAGCCTTTACACTTATATGTACGTACAGTTCTCCTCATCTCTCCTGTATAGATAGGATCCTCAAATGTATCATCAATTCGTGACTTAGTGTATTTAGTTGTTTTCATTACAAAAATTTGACCTGTATTACCAATTATCTCTGCTCCTTCATATTCATTAAAACGTGGAATAATTTCAGAGATCATTATTCCCATTTTAACAAACTCTTTCTGCATGATTAAAGTAACATCAGGTGATTTATGAGCAAAAGATAAAAAGATTGGCAATCCCACTTCTTTCTTCAAACCATCAATTCCTCTAGACAAAAAGAGACTCATCCCCTGCAAAGTATAAGGCGGGTCCGTAAAGAAACAATCAAATTTGTCTTCTAGTTCATCAGGCAAAGACTTACGCAAATCTACATGATGGCATTGAATAGGTAAATTTTCTAGTCTTGCCAACTCAGTGATATATTTTAATATCCGCTCATCAATATCTATCACATGAACCTGAGTCAGATAACGTTTCTCTCTTGGAAATATTTTTTTTACCAATAATCCGATAGCCACACTTATCAGATCATCATCTCCAACACACAAGATGTTTTTCCCAATCAAAGTATTATTCTGTAAACAAAGAATAGCACGCTGTAAACCAGTCTCAGGGGTACATTTAGATTGATCAATAGTTACATCAACCTGAGGTCTGGCATCATACATCTTAGTCAAAATCTCAAGTTCCTCTCCTAAATCTGTTTCCCAATCCCACATATCATCCATAAATCGATCATAAAGACGATAATCTATACCTTTAAAACCTAACTTTTCTTCAATAAATTCTTTACCTTCTGGCGTAAGGCGAACCCCGCGATCTTGCTTAAGCACTCCTAGCTTAATAAACTCTTTTTTTATTGCAGCAACCAGTGGTAACGGCAAGAGAAGTTTTCTGGCCAATTCTTTTGTTGATATTCCTTTTTTAAAATAAACTTCATGTAACATCTGCTCAATAACTAATTGACCTTCATCCAAGTTTACATTTTGACGAATCTCTTCTAAGTAATTTCTCATCATATCACTTCCTAAATTAATTATTATTCAACTTTAGTTGCTTTTTGTAGAAAAACATACTTAAAATATCACTCAATTATAGCATAATCATCCCTCTAAAGCAAATATGTGCATTATATTCAGCTCTAACGAGTAAAAATTTATCCAATCAATAAAACAGAAAATTTATCTTCGTGTAAATGTTAAATTTTTCCATTCGTGTTCTGGGTTTTTTTTGAAAAAAAACTACATCAT
>JAGMES010000187.1 GCA_023128035.1 Halanaerobiales bacterium
AACACTTGGAGTTAACTTTGTTTATGATTATTCTGAAAACAATGTTCTTTATTGTTAGGAAAAATTATGCGATTTTTTGAGCGAAGTTTTGACAATATGGTATCAAAAGGGTTACAACAGTTAACCCAAAATACTAATATTACACAGATGGTTCCCGGTTCTAAAACTAGATTTTTACTAGATACAATTTTTGACGAGCAAGCCGAGCAACATTCTGTATTCAATATTAATCTCATGCAGGCTTTTTTACGTTTTGCCGATGGTGAATTTCTTGACTATTTTGGAGATATGTTAAACAAACCAAGGAAAGAAGCTACTTATGCTGAGACTACTTTAGAACAACAGAATTTTATGTTTTATACAGGCTCTGGAACTTTTGGCGATATCAATGCTAGTTCAGATTTTACTATTCCGGCAGGAACACAAGTCACCAATATCCCTTTTGAAGGAGATATAGCTACTCCGGGACTAGAAGAACAGCCAATAATAACTTATACTCTTGTCTCCGATGTAATTTGTGCGGCAGATCGTTCCTTTGTCTATGCGGAGATTAGAGCTTCGGTAGAAGGCAAAGATACCAATCTTCCCAGAAATGTTTTAAACCGGCATAACTTTGTCAATTATACACAGATTCAAAGAGGTTTATTGAAGTGTACTAATGAACATGCTATTTCCAGTGGGACAGAGAGAGAATCTGGCGAAGCCTATAGATATCGTTTGTTAAATCAGTTTAAGGCTAAATCGCAGGCAGTTAAAATTGCTGTTAGGTTAGCAGCTCTTAGTGTACCGGGAGTAGCAAATGTTTATGGGGTTAACTTTGAGCAGGGGCCTGGAACGTATTCTTTATATATTCAGGCTGTAACTCCGACTACCAACCAAGGGTTGCTAAATATGGTAGTCGATTCAGTATCCGAGGTAACAGCAGAAGGAGTAAGGCCATTTATTTTAGCGCCACTCCCTCTAGGTCTTGAATTTGTTACAGCAATAACTTGGTCGCCTAGAACGACAAATGCTCAAAAATCAGTTGCATATGCTGCAATTCGTGATAATATAGAATCTGCGTTAGGTTTATATGATATAGGAGAGTCTGTATTTATAGCAGATTTGATTAGATTGGTGTTATCTTCAGATAATCATATTTTAGGTATTGGAAGAGAAATTTCCAATAGCTTTGAAGAAATATATTTAACTCGTAGTTCAGCAGATGGAAACGGTGTTACTCGTTCTTCATTTGTTGGAGATACTATAGAACCGTTATATAATGAACGGATAATTCTTGAGACTGCGGGTAGACACCGTGGCATTGAGTTCATTTAACTCGGCGAAATTCGCCCAAAACCATCGAGGATAATATGACAAAAGAAGTAAAAGCAGAAACAACAAAAGAAGAGAAGGAAGTAAAGGAAGAACGAGCCAAGGCTTTACAAGAGAAGGAAGTAAAGGAAGAACGAGCCAAGGCTTTACAAGAGAAGGAAGTAAAGGAAGAACGAGCCAAGGCTTTACAAGAAGAAGAGACTTGGAAGATGAGAGCACTAGTATCTGCACAAGAGAATATTGCTGTTAAAATGGAACTTCTAAAATCACAGTCTCTATTGCTTCAAAAGGAAAAGACAGAACTGGATAAAGATATTCAGCAGTTTCAGGCAGACATGCAAGGTAAATATGGTGTAGATGCTCAAGCTCTCCCCTCTGGTGAACTTCAATATCTGCCGCCTCAAATGCCTCCAGCCAAGTAGGAATTTAGATTGACTTGCTAACCCGTAGACCATCTCGACGTTATTATCATAGTTGGATGACGCAGCGATTGCTTAATCGAGCGCCGGAATGGTCTCGGGTGCGGGCTTTTCCTTATTCTATTGGTCAACAAGTAGTCAATCCTCTTGGTTTAGAAATTCAAGAAACTGTTCAAAGTCTTATAGAAGAAAGATATAATTCTTTTCTTTCTACTGCCGATATAAGTATTATGGATAGAGTTTTTGAGGCTGAACTGCCAAAAGATTTAAATTTTATTCAGACGGACGATACAGATGGATTGTCTGTTTATAAGGTTCCTACTGTCTATGCTGTAATCAACGGAACAGAAGAAGAAATTATTATTGCGGAGAATAACAATATAAAAACATTTTGGTATGATTGTCTTCCTACTCGTATAGAAGATGGAGAAGAATCTTATTCTTATAATGATGTTGTATCTTCAGCTATAGTCGATTTAACTTCTGTTACTCCTGATAGCATAGTATTGCCTGGGTATTTATATATAACTATTACTGGCAATACCAATTGGGAAGCTGAAAGTAAAAATAGGCGCTATTATTCAAAAATTATATTAGAGGGTACTCTGCGCAAAGATGTTGAAGAGATAAAAGAATCTATTCCGATTAGATATAATTCTACTTTTCGCACGTTAAACCAATGGGAAAGTATAGAGAATGTAGTAGCAGCATATCTTTCAGATGATGCTCAGGTAATAATTAGTTCTTTACCTTTCGCGGCAGATACTGAATTAGACAAAAGAAATATTTATATACCTTCTACTAAAGATGAAAGAATACAGTTTGTTAGACTTGGTAGTCAAGAATGGGGAAGTACTCTTATAGTAGATTCTTTTACTTCTTCCGATATGGATACCGTTAGATTGGGATATGAAGAAAAAGAAATAATTTATGAGATGGAATTGTTGAATGATAGCAGTAATAATATAACTCTTAATGATATCGCTATTCAGCCAAATACAAATTTAGTTTTTGGTATCGACGATAATAATTTTTATATTTATGATATGAATCTTCCTTATCCAGATACTAGTAATATGGTTGACGAAAGCGCAGATATCAAAATGGAAATGGCATCTGATAGATGGACTTATATACGAGGAGAGACCGCAACTATTCAAACAAGAATCCTTGGTTTTATGGATGTCCCAATTGCTAGTCGTTGGACAATTACTTTACCTGACGGAAATTCTTATTATATGGGACTAGATGGTTCTTTGTGGGGAATGGATACAGATGCTTGGTTAAGCAATCCTAAATGGGAATCAGGCTATTGGGATGAAGCAAATATTAAATTTGTTTTAACTCAATCAGGAACTTATACTATTGGTTTGGAATGTAAATATTATACTGAGCGTAGTGGCGAAGAAATTATTCGAACTATCAAGTCCCTCTTGACAGTTCCTGCTATTCAACCTGAACAACAATTGAGTCTTCCAGTTACTTTACATTCTTGTACTAAGTTAGCTTTTGATTCAGATGGATTGCTTTGGTTGTACGACGGAACTGATATTCATAAAATGGATATCTTTTATGATTATTTTATGGTTGATTATGAACAGCGTAAAGTATTTTTGCGTGAACAATATTCTGAAATTAGGGTTGCTCAGTGAGCCATATTAAGATAGGTTTTTGTGTAAACGTTCTTCCTCCTACTCAGGGTAGAATTGCTCCTATAGAAAGAAAGATTGCCAATGCTTTTGACTATATTGGAGGAATATTATCTACCGAGAGATTAGACGGCGAACAAAATGTAGAATACAGAAACCGTCTTTTCGATGTTACTGTTCATCCTTCTGGTCCTACTTATCCTGGTGTAATCAATGGTTTGGCTAGAGAGTTTGGGTTTTTGCGCGAAAAAACATTGCTTATAGATCTTAAGGTTACTTCTGGCGGAGCTACTATTGCCGAGAAACCTAGAGTAGACATCTTGGCAAATAGGATTGTTTTATATGACAGCTGGACAAATCCTGAACAATATACAATAGATAGAGAAGTACGCTTTTATGATTCCGAGGACGAAGGTTTCTATTTGCAGGGTCTCGTCAATGGAATTAACAATTCAACTTGTTTCTCAGCAAATTTATATTCTGGCATTCGAACCAATTTACATAGTTTTAGATTGGTTCGAGGAACTTCTGCTATAGTTGTATTGAATGATTTGGTTAGAGCCGACAAAACAACTTTCTTTAAATATGGAAATATTATTCAAGGTACTCTATGGTTTGAAGAAAAAGATATATTTGTTACAGAAGTATTTACCACTCCTGTAACTGATGGTGAATATTATGTAGACTATACGGAAGGTCAAGTACAGTCTTACCTTGTACCAAGTGGAAATGGAGCTTGTGGGTATAATTGTTATTCTTTTCCACTAAAAGTAGACTCGACTCCTATACAAGTTTTTAGTTTACATGATGAAGATTTTACCGATGAATTGTTTTATAAAGAAAACTTAGATTCAGGAGAGCAAATTAGCGGATTGCCTAATGGCGAAGGTTCTGAAATTTATCAGCAATTATTTAAAGAAACTTCTGTCTTTTGGGGAAGGTAACTAAGGATATTATGAGTAATAAGAAAATTTGTTTTGTAGAGAATTGTGACAGAGACTATTCTGCTAAAGGTCTGTGCAAAATGCATTATAAACGCTGGAAAAAGCATGGAGATCCATACAAAACGCTAAGAGTTCTTGGACAAAAAGGTTGTTTGGTAAAAGATTGTGAAAATAAACATAAAGCTAAAGGATATTGTAAATATCATTACCAACAGATGTTGTATTATGGGAAAATTCCTGAGCGTACACAATATACCGCTAATGAATTTATAGACTTAGGTGATAATATAACTGAAATTATTTTATATAATAAAAAACATAAAGAAGTTACTAGGAGTTTGATTGATACTGATAGGGTGTCGTTGCTGAAAAACTATAAATGGTGTTTAAGCGGTCATAGATATGTTATGACAAAAGTAAACAATAAAAGTATGTTTTTACATTGGTTTGTTGTAGGATATCCTTTAAACTCTTTTGAAATAGATCATATAAATAGAAAGCCTTTAGATAATAGAGAAAAGAATCTAAGAAGAGTTACGCATAGTCAAAATCTACAAAATCAAAGTATTCGTTTTGATAATACTTCTGGTTACAAAGGTGTTAGCTGGAGCAAGAGAAGCCAAAAGTGGCGTGCCTATATCACAATTAATAATAAAGAAAAACATTTAGGCTATTTTACTAAGATTGAAGAGGCAGTCAAAGTTCGAGAACAAGCAGAGACTAAAACCTTTTGGGGAAATTAGATGGTAGCTAGACCATATAACGATTTTCGTACTTGCCAGCTTGTTTATGGAGAAGCTGTAACTAAACCTTATGTAGGTTTTGAAAATACAAATCGGCCAGAAGGTTGGCAATATGATATTAAACGTTGGTGTAGTATCTTCGATCTTAAATTACCGAGCTTACCTCGGTTGTTCAATCCTTCTACTCAGGGAATTGTGACATCGGAATATTTTAAATCTGGCGTAGGCGATGTAGAAGAAGGAGATTTATATCTAAGTAAACTAATAGATACTAGTATAAACAATGAACGTCAATGGGTTCCAAGACTTGAGAATGGCTATTATTATAGATATAATACACCATATTTTTATTATAGCGATAATAGCAGAATACAGCAGGTACATCCTAATGATAATAAAGATGGTAGAAATGTTGTTAGATTAGAGACTGAACCTCTAATAGGAGATCCTATTCTTGCCGCTACTTTTTGTCGGCACCCTATCACAAAATCAATTAAATATAAGCTTAAAGTTGCGCAGGTAAGTACTTTCACTGGCATGTATTCAGGTGAAGAAGAATTAGAAACTGTAACCGAATTAGGAAAAATTCTTTGGAGTAATGTAGATATTACAAAGAGAGAATTTATAGTTGACACATCTATAGAAGATAAGATTTACTTAAGATTCAATAGAGACTTTGTTAGAACTTATGGTACAATACCTATTGTTTATGATGATCTAGCTTTGTGCGAACAGCTAGGTATATCAGATGGTACTGATTATCAAGTATTTTCTGCGGAAAATTTTCCTGTTTTAGTAGATCCTAGTTATCATCTATATATAATTGATGCTATAGCTAAAACTTGGGAAGAAGCAATTAGAGTCGATACTTGGTTTGAACTTTTATCTTTACCGGCTTATCCTGGTATTAGGTACTTTGTCGATAGAGATTTTAATATTATTTATTTTGGCGGAATAGCAGATAATTATGTGCCAGCTTTAGGTTCGGAAATTGTAGTTGTTTATGATGCTACTTTACGTATAGAGTACGAGGAGAATTTTGACTCTCAATCATAATATTAATGCTTACGACGCAGATGTCAATCCTATTTCTCAGCATTTACACCAAGGTTTTGTTTGTGTAACTCATGAGGATATGGAACCGACAAATATTAGTCTTAAGATAGACAAGAGAGTAATACCTTTTTCTAACCCAATAGAGCATGGTCCTGTTACAATAGGGTCTGATTCTGCTGTTCTAGAAGCTACTGTAACTAATGTTTCTGGAATTTTAGTTCCTGGGACTACTGTTTCATTTACTATGGAGCCGAATTCTATTGGTTATTTGAATGGAGCTGCTGAATCTTCTGCTGTAACCAATGGAAGAGGACAAGCTTATTCTTCTTATCAACCACCAACTTCAGCTGATGATCTTGGATATTATTCTGTTGTAGTGCGGGATTCTGAAAATCCTTCATATCCTCCTCCTGATTATAAAGAAGTTGTTATTTCTGATGTTAATGCGGGTATAGAAGGAAAAGAACAAGATACTTATTTGTATCAAGTGTTAAAAGATGATTTGTTACAAGGAATTTGTGAAAAGGCTTTTGATGATTGGGCGGCTATTCCTGCTAATGTAGATATTCCTGAGTGGGTTGTTATGCCTCCTCCAGCTTCTGCTACTTATGACAAATGGAAAGCAGAATTTGTTCTAAAACATAATATTCAATTTTGGACAGGGTTGGTAAATGGTAAACTTTCTGGCCGAAAGGTTATTGTATATTCTTTGGTACCAGATCCAGCGGCAATAGATCCAACTGAAGATGGGACAGTATTAGGTGCTTATGTTCCAACGCGACCAGTATCAATTGATAAAATAACAGGAGGATATAGATTAATTTATCCTGCTGCGGCACTTGTAAATTGTGATCCAACGTGTACCGATCCATTGATTCCTGGTGGGTATTGGATAGTTCTTCCGCGAGCTGTAACTTTTCAAGCATATTGTTGGAGTTCGTACTATAATAGGAATATATATTCAAATAAAATAGCGGCGAGAATTATTTTGCCGTCGTACTTACTTGGCGAATATTTAAATAATTTGGACAGAATACCATTTGGATGGAAACTACCAATGGATACAGATAATGTTGCCGCTGGTATCAATGGAGCAACTTTTATAACAATTAATCCATACGGACCCCCAGGAGAATATCCAGTTTATGATTTAGTTGGGTGTGGTACTCCACCGGCAGATGTAACAAAAGATGAACAAGGCAATGAGATTAAGGTCACGGTTCCAACATGGCCATAAGTGAGGTTTAAGACATGTCAGCTGACCATTTCGCAGATGTTTTTCCAGATATACTGGATTTCGTAAAAGGGGAACAACCAACAGCAGCCAAGTTCAACGGTATGGCACAGCTAATCGATGGGGCTTTTGCCGATATTACAGAAGGTATTGGCGATCCTTGGGATACGCAAGGACATACTTGTATTGGTGGAGATTTTACTCTTAGTCCAAAAAATCTTGCTCAAGCTAGTTTAGCTAGAATCATAGGTCCTTCTGATTATTTGTCACCATCAGGAGTTACTTTAAAAGAACACCATGGAGCTAATACCAT
>JAGMES010000188.1 GCA_023128035.1 Halanaerobiales bacterium
GAAATTATTATTTGTACATCCCTAAATTATATATATCATCATTGTTCAGAGAAATTTCTTTGCAGTAAGTTAATAATTCTAAAGCTTTTTTGAATTCATTAAGTTTACAAAGAGTGTTAGCCATCTCATGATATGTATTACTAATAGAGCTTTTATTATTGGTGAGTTTTAGAGCTTGTTCGAAATAATCTAAAGATTTATAAAAATTTCCTAATTCATTATAACAAATACCCAGATTTCTAAGAATTTTATGTTGTACCTGGGTTTCATTAGTTAAATCTATAGCTTTTGTAAAGTTCTCAATTGTGTTTTTTAAAAATTTAGAATCTATATATTGACCAAGTCGAAGATGAATTACACCTTGTGTAACAAATTTTTTCCTTTGAGCCAAAGTTGAACTGAAGTTGTCTAATAGTTTTACACTTTTTAATGCTGCATCAAAATTACCAATTAAATAAAAACAAATACTTTTCAGAGTGATTATTCGTATAAGTTGATCATTTTGAGTTATAGCTTCGAGAATTTCTAAATGTCTTATTGTGTCCTGAAATTTCTTTTGTTTATAGTAAGAATTAGCTATCTTTTTACGAATGTTTACTTGATAATTAGAGTTAATATCAAGATAATTCAAAGCTTTAAGGTAATATTCTAAAGCTTCTGAATATTTATTTTTAGAGTACTTTTTATCCCCTATATTAATCATATCTGTAAAATTCACTCTGTTCACCTCTCTCAGTATCCATTACTCTGGTAAGTCATCATCGTGACCTGGAGAATTAGCTAGAATTGGATCAGAAATACTAATTGTAGTATCTGTAACACTTTCATTTGAAGCAGTAACTTTAACACTATATGAAAAACCTAATACTATTAAACAAAGTAATGAAATTGATAATATTTTCTTAACATAATTCAAATTATTCCCTCCTTTCTGCAACAAAAACTTTGATAATATTTAAAATAATCTCTAAGTCCTTTTCAGAGACATAATTAAGTTGTTCGACAATAGTTTCTATTTTATTTCTTATATTTTCGTCATTTATACCATTTTCTTTAAAACCTTCAATTAGCCAATTTAAATCAACATTATATAATTTGGCTAATTCACTGATAAGCTCTAAAGACGGTTTTTTTCTTTGACCACGTTCAATTTTTGATAGATATGATTGAGAAATACCAGTGAGGTTTTCGACTTGCACAAGTGTTAATTCTTTTTGTTTTCTAGCCTGTTTTAATCTTTCTCCTAGAGTCATTTTTTTAGCCACCTTTCAAAAGTCCAATTAGAACCTATCTAAATATTCTTTTTGATTAAGTATTTGTCCTGCATTGCTAAAGAACTATATTTATTATTATGCGTAAAAGGGCAAATAGGACAAAAATTTACTTGCAATATTCCTTGTAGGACTATATAATATAGTTGTGAGGCAATTTTATAAATACATAGAACTATATCCTTTTATAAAGGACAGAAAACTTTTGATCAAAGGGGGATTACAATGCAATTGAATTTAGAAAAAGTAAGAGGACTTTTGACTGGTAAAGGGTGGAGTGAAGTAATGTTTGCTCGTAAGTTAGGTTTGGATTATTCGTATGTTTATCGGGTGATGCGAGATCAACGTGGAGTTGGTAAAAAATTTTTGAGTGGTTTAATTAAACTTTGTGAAAAAGAAAGATTAAATTTTAGAGATTATATTTTTGTTGATTAATATTCAATAAAGAGGAAGGTGAAAAAGATGAACTATCATGTGCTTTTGAAAGATGGAACAGTCAAAAGTTTTAAAAACATTTGTCATGTTAATGTTGAAGAAGATATGGAAGTAGTGCTTACAACGGATTCAGGGGATATATTAGCGTTTTCTGAAAATGAAATAATAATACATGGAGATGATGAAAAAATTAAAGCCGTAATTGAGTTATTCAAGGTAATAGATAGATTTATTAGTATAAGAGTTAAAGCCCAAACTCAGAAAGGACTATTGATTGGTTATATAACTGGATATTTAAACTTATAAGTCATATTTAGTTTTAAAAGTTTTTAGCATTATGTAAAAAATATACATTAAAAATTTAGATAAGAATATATATTTGGTTTTTATTAAATTGATTTATGAACATTATTTTTCTTTTAGACTATTCTTTTTGTTCTCAAAAAGAATTTTTTTATAGTAAAAATGATAAACGGTAATTATAAAAATTTTTTGGAGGTTAAAAAGTGGATTTTTATTCTATTGGTCAAAAATTACGTAAACTTCGTAAAAGAAAAAGGTTAACCCTAACTGATGTAGGAAAAGCTATTGATAAATCTATGTCACTGATTGGTTCTATTGAGCGTGCTGATCGTTGTCCTTCTCTCTCTTCTTTAATCGATTTGGCAGAGTTCTATCAAATCCCTTTGGCGTTTCTTTTTGAAGATGATCTTTATCAAAAACAACAAGAGATTGGTGAATATCTTAAAAAACTACTTATCGAAAAAGATTATACTATTGCTGATCTAGCTAAAAAAACAGAGATTAACTATTTACAATTAGTTGATTTTTTTCAAGGGAGAGGTTCTTTAACATTAGATCAGTTAAAATCTATTTCAACCACCTTAAATATTTCTATAAAAAAGATAATTCCTCATGCTACACGCTATATAAATCATATTAAACACTATTTAGAAGTTTTAGGAATAGATGAGCAAACTAATAAAAATATTATTGAATATATCTATAGTAAGTTTGAGGAATGAAGATTATTTGAATGATTGTTTTAAATCGAATATTAATTACCCATCTTTAGAATTTGCCTGACTATTGTTTGTAACTTTTAGGAATAATAAGTTTAGAAAAGAGAAGGAAAATTAAATTTAACGATAAAATGGTTTATGTTAGACTAATCATTTACTAATTAAAAATCTACTTTAATTCATAGAGTCATAATTTTCACGTTGCCATTTATAATACCAAAACTAATTAGAATAAGCTGTGCTACTTGATGATATCATAAAATTCAACTTATTGACTGGGTAGTAAATATAGTGTATAATATATTTACACTTTAAATCCATTTTTTTAAAAAAGAAAGGGGGGAATTATGAATTTAAAAATCTTACGTGTAATCAAAAAAGAAGATCAACTTTTCACTAGACACGATAATAATAATAATCAAAAACCAAGATAATAAAAACCCCCATTACAAGATGGGGGTTTTAGAATTGGGGATGAAGAAATGAAAAACTTATTACTATTTCCACCAGCATGGATACCTACACAACCATATTTGAGTTTGCCTTCATTAACTGCATATTTGAGAGAAAAGAAGATTACTGTTGTTCAAAAAGATTTAAATTTAGAGTTTTATTATTGGTTAAGTAAGGCAGATATCATTTCAGAACTTTATGAAAAGCTAAAAAATAAATCTGTTACTGATAAGGAAGAATATGAAATTCTTCAAATGTTAAAAGATGTTTTAATAACTAACAGTGAGTATTGGATAAAAAATTTAAGAAGTAAAGAAAAATTTTTCTCTGAGAAACCATATGAATATGGATTATCTTTAGATATACCTAAGTATCTTTTAAAATTAATTTCATTGGTATATTCACCACAAGAAATAACCTTTGGAAACTATGATCAAGGAAAAAAAATAAATAACGCAAAGGAACTTTTTAAAGTAGTAGATTTTTATCAGAACAATTTATTTTATGATTTTTATTCTGAAATCCTCTATAATGAACAATTATTTTCAGATATTAATTTAGTAGGGATTTCTATTATTGGTCAAGAACAACTGGTTCCTGGTCTTATTTTAGCAAAAATGGTTAAAGAAAAATTTAATCATATATCAGTTTGTGTAGGTGGACCAATTATTACTCGTCTGAAAGATGCACTTATCAAAAATAAAGAGTTTTTTAAAATTATTGATTATGCAATTTTATTTGAAGGTGAATATCCATTGTATTCTTTATGTAAAGCATTGGAATCTAAATCTAAGTTGGACATTGTTCCTAATTTAATATATTATTCTGATGATGAAGTTCACTATACTTTTACTCAATCAGGTTTAAATATTGATGAAATTCCAACTCCAGATTTTGAAGGGCTTCCATTGGAAAAGTATTTTTCACCTGAGATTTCTTTACCTTTATTGACAAGTAGGGGATGTTATTGGAATCAATGCGCGTTTTGTGATCATTCCTACATTTACAATTCTAATTTCAGATTTCGAAAAATTGAAGATATCTTACAAGATATCAGGGTTCTTAATGAGAAATATAGTGTTAAATTTTTTAGCTTTGTTGATGAGTGTATACCACCTAAAATTTTTAAAAATTTAAGTGATCAGCTAGATATATTACCTTTTACAATTTTCTGGAGTTGTGATTTACGTTTTGAACATTCTTTTATGGATGAAGAATTATTTACAAAGGCGTATAAATCTGGGTTGAGAGTTATTTTTTTCGGACTAGAATCTGGTTGTCAACGAGTACTAAATCTTATGAACAAAGGTACCAAAATAGAGGATATTCAAAAAATCTTATCTCTCAGTGCAAAGACTGGTATATGGAATCATTTATTTGGAATTTTTGGGTTTCCTACAGAAACACAAAAGGAATTTGAAATTACGAAGAGATTTTTGGAAAAAAATGCTGACTTTTTTCATTCTGTAGGGTTAGCACGATTTAGCCTTAATAGATTTTCTTCAATTAGCTTAAATCCTAAGTTATATAACATATCCAGACTTAAATTGCATGGTGATATAAGATTAGATTTAGATTATGAATGTAATTCAGGAATCTGTAAAGAAGAAATTGATCAAATAGATCAATACAATGAAAAACATGGATATTCAGTTACTTCATACTATGATGACTTTTTGAGATTATTTCATAGAGATTTATGGTATATCTATCTAAGTAAATATTCAACTTCTGAGATAAAGGGTTTTAGTAGTGACTCGCAAAAAACTGATAGACTTTTAAAAACTGATGAATTAATCAAATTAAAAGATTTCGTTTTTTTTAAATCTAGTATTGATGGTGATAAGTTGTTATTATTTGATTTGAAGTTAGGTAATTATCTAGAATTTACTATAGAAACTCAAAGAATCATAGAAGAATTAACTCATCCTGTATCGATAGAAAATTTATCTGTAAAATTGGCTAATGAATTTGGAATCTCTCTAAATGATGCAAGAGATGAATTAGTTGGATTTATTAATGAGCTATATTACTGTGATTTGATCAGTATTGTGTAGGGGAGGAATTATAATGAAAAATCTCTGGGAAGATTATTTTACTTGTGAGAATTATTTTCAAATACGAAAATCTATGTTTAAGGAAGAAGAAATATTTCTTGATTATATATTAAAGGGTGTAAAAGAAAATGGAAAAATTTTAGATTTATGTTGCGGTGCAGGTTTGCATGCACAATATTTTTCTTCTAAAGGGAAAAAGGTAACCGCTATGGATGGTTCTAAAGTTATGATTCAATTTGCATCTAAAAATATTAACAGTAATATTAATTTAATATATGGCGATATTAGAAACCTGAATATTTTTTCGGAATTTGATTTGGTTACTTTTATTTATGGTAGTTTTGTTTTTACGGATACTAAAGAGGCAAAAACAATTTTAAATAATGTAGCAAAGCATTTAAAAAAAGGTGGTAAATTGGTTATAGATAATCGAAATTTTAGTATTATGTATGATTTAATAGGAACAAATAATTGGATAGAGAGAGAAGGACATAGAGAACTGCAAGAATTTTCTATAGATTCAATGTCAAATATTATCACTACTAAAACGCATTATTTGTTTAAGGATAAGAATAGGGAAGATTATTCAGTTGGCTTGGTAGCTAGATATTATACATTAGCGGAACTTGTTGAAATGTTTAACGAAGCAGGATTTATTATTGAAGAGGTTTTTGGAAGTTATTCTCTCGAACCATATTGGTATAAATCATCTCCACGTATTATTATTACTGCACGGAAAGGGGCATGAAATGTCAAACTCTGATATTAAAAAAGTCTTGACTAACAGAAATTTTCTTTTAGTATGGTTTGCTCAGATTATTTCTGTTTTGGGAAGTTGGACATACTATGTTGCTATTACAGCTTTAATGTATGATCTTACGCAATCTGGCATTGGTATTGCTAAACTTAGATCTGTACAAACAGTTGCATTACTTTTAATGGCTCCTATAGTTGGAGTATTCGTGGATCGTCTGAATCGTAAAAAGATTATGATATTTTCTGATTTACTTAGAAGTTTTATACTTCTTATATTTATTTTCTTTCGTGGAAATTTCATTATTTACTTGGTAGGAGTCAGCATCTCAATACTTAATAGTTTTTTTAATTCCTCTGAGTCTTCGATAATTCCAGATTTGGTTGATAAAGATGAATTAGTGATTGCAAATTCACTAACTTCTACTACTGGAAATTTGATGTTGATATGTGGAGGAGCACTTGGGGGTATTATTGTAGCAGTAGGTGGTTATGAAATTGCTTTTATTATTGATCTTATTACATATTTAATTTCAGCTATACTATTGCTGTTTATTAAAGGACAATTTAATCCTCAAATTCAAGATAGTTATGTTAGAAACAGCTCACTTTATGAAAATTTAAAAAGTGCTTTCAAAAGATTCTTCAACGATATTAGTTATTGTATTAAATATCTGAGAAAAGAAAAAGAGATTGTAGCTATTATCCTTATGTTCTTTTTACTTAGTTTTGGAGCTGGAGCAGTCAATGTGCTAAGTATTGTATTTGCCAATCAGATTTTAAAAGTTGGCTCGAAAGGGTATGGCTTTTTACTAACTATTCAGGGGCTTGGTTCCTTAATTGCATCATTCTGCATGGTATTCTTAAGTCGCCGATTTAAACCAGTTGTTCTTTTCAATACAGGTTTTTTGATGATGGGATTATCTATGGCATTATTAGGATTGACTAAATATTTTCCTATGGCTGGTCTTTTATTTTTTGTTAGTGGTTTTGGAAACGTTTTGTTTATTGTACCTAGCGTTTCTGTTCTACAAAAATTAGTTCATAAGGATTTAAGAGGACGAGTTTTTAGCTTCCAATATATTGCATCTGAATCTGCATTATTATTAGGAATGTTGATTACTGGTTTATTAGAAGGAATAGTTGATATTCGAATTATTATTTCAGCTGGAGGACTATTCGAAACTTTAGGAGCAATTATTTCAATTTTATTTTTTATTTCGCTTGCGAACGGTAGAAAAGATTCAATTGAGTCGTTGCAAAGTTAAGTGATCTCTGATCTGGAGTTAGTATAGAAGATGATTGGGAGATTGCACCTAAAAGTAGGTTGATTCGCATTGAAGTTTTGAGGTAACTTGAGCGTAGACATCCTGACTTACATAGAGGAGGGGGACTTTATACAGCCTCCTTATATCAAGGGTGGACAGTAGAACATGGCTATTGTAGATATGGGTAGCTTTCCCTTTAATACTTCTCGTCGATAATCCTCTTTATATACGTACAACTCTTTTTATGGTAAATAGTCTCTCGGAATAAATAATGAGTTTGCAGGTGATTTGTAATAATTTAACTGGGAATTGCAATGATTTCTTATGAACATCTGAAGAAAGATAAAAAAACAGAAAAATGGGCATGACAAAAAGACCTATGTGATTGA
>JAGMES010000189.1 GCA_023128035.1 Halanaerobiales bacterium
AGAAGTGGGGTCTTAACTCAAAAGACCAATTTATGTAGTCTTATTAAAAAAAATTTGAAAAAGGGGTTTGAGTATGAAGAAGAGAGAGAATTTTGGATCAAAGATGGGTGTTTTGGCAGCAGCAGCAGGTTCAGCAATTGGATTGGGTAACATCTGGAAGTTCCCATACATTGTTGGAGAGAATGGAGGAGCTGCATTTATTTTAGTTTACTTAGGTTGTATTTTATTGATTGGTCTTCCTGTAATGATAGCTGAGTTTGCATTAGGTAGAAAGACTCAGGCAAATGCAGTAGGAGCGTTTAAAAAATTAGAACCTAATAAACCATGGTACTTAGCGGGATTTTTAGCTGTTTCAACAGCATTTATTATATTATCTTTTTATTCTATGATAGCTGGATGGGTATTTTCTTATATAAGTAGGGCAGTGAGTGGTAAGTTAATCACAGTCGCTCCAGACCAATTAAAAACGTACTTTGGTACTATAATTTCAGGAACTACAGAACCTTTATTTTGGAACTTTGTTGTATTGGCAGTGACAGCTTTTGTTGTAATATCAGGAATTAAAAATGGTGTAGAAAAGTATAGTAAGGTATTGATGCCTATTTTATTAGCAATTTTAGTTGCATTAATGTTTAGATCTTTAACTTTAGATGGTGCATATAAAGGATTAGAGTTCTTATTTAAACCAGATTTTTCTCAATTAACAACAAAAGGTGTTTTAGAAGCATTAGGACATGCATTTTATTCTCTTAGTTTGGGTATGGGTATTATTCTAACTTATGGAAGTTATATAAATAAAAAAGAGAATCTCGTATCATTGGCGGTTCAGGTTACAATTGCAGATACAGTTATTGCATTAATGGCAGGGATGGTTATATTCCCAGCAGTATTTGCATATGGTTTTGAGCCAAATTCAGGAACTGATTTGATTTTTATTACTCTCCCAGCTGTTTTCCAAGCGATGCCTTTAGGTGGAATTTTTGAAGCATTGTTCTTTATTTTAATCGGAATTGCTGCAATCACTTCTACTATTTCACTGTTAGAGGTTATAGTATCTTTCTTTTCAGAACAATTTAAATTAGATAGAAAGAAAGCGACAATTTTAATAGCGGTTGCACTTTTTCTTGTATCTATCCCAAATACCTTATCGTTTGGAGCATGGAGTGAGGTTAAAATATTTGGAAAGACATTCTTTGGTGCTTTTGACTTTTTAGCATCTAACGTATTCTTGCCTTTAGGAGGAGTATTTGTCTGTCTCTTTGTAGGTTGGGTTTGGGGTACAAAGAATGTTGTTAAAGAAGTTACAAGTGATGGTTTGTATGCTTTTAATAAAGAGAGAGTATATGAGTTTGTTATTAAATACCTTGCACCAGTTGCAATTGCTGTTATTTTATTATACTCTACTGGTGTGATAAAGTTTTAAATAAAAAAATATTATAATTGACATTTTAAAAAAAAATAAATTATAATGAATATCAAAGAAAATAAATAACTTTAAATTAGTCCAGAGAGACTAGCAAGGTTTTATAGAGGATGAGTTTAGCCACTTATTGTAATCTTGCAATAAGTGGCTTTTTTATTTGGGATTTGTTACAGTGAAAACTATAAAATACGATAATTCCGAATATAAAGTATATAAATTTCAATAAAGTTTAGGGAAAAATTAGAGGTAAATTTAATTGTGCTGTCCAATATATACTAATAGCGGGGGATAAAAAAGGATAATTTCTATTTTCAGTAAAGCGAAATCTTATAAACAGTTTAGGAGGTTATGTTAATGAGTAGACTTAAAAAATTGTTGGAAAAGTTAAAGATTGAAAATTTGGAGACTTTACTAGTTTCTAATGAGAAAAATGTGAGTTATATTAGTGGATTTACAGGAGATTCTTCGATTTTATTGGTTTCAGAAAAAGGAAAGTATTTGATTACTGACTTTAGGTATATTGAACAAGCTGAAGTAGAGTGTCCAGAGTTTGAAATTATTAAGTATGATAGATCTCTAGGCTTTCGTGAACAGTTGGTTAACAAATTGGTTCAAAATATTGGTGTGCAGAGAATGTGTTTTGAACAGGATGAAGTGAATTTTACGGGTTATGAATATATGGTTGAACATATCGATGTTGAACTTATTCCAACTAAAGAAATAGTTGAAGATTTAAGATATATTAAAGATGCTGAAGAGATTGAGTGCACTAAAAAAGCAGCACAAATTGCTGATCAAGCTTTTTCGAAAATTTTAGACTTTATTAAACCTGGTTTGACCGAAAAAGAGGTTGCCACAGAATTAGAATATTATATGAAAAAAGCTGGAGCTGATGGAATTGCTTTTGAAACAATCCTTTTATCTGGTGTTAAGACTTCGCTACCTCATGGAAAACCTTCAGATAAAAAAATTGAAGAGGGTGATTTCATAACATTAGATTTTGGAGCACTGTATAACGGTTATCGTTCTGATATGACTAGAACAATTGTTGTAGGAAAAATAAATCAGGAACAAGAAAAAATATATAATATCGTTAAAGAAGCTCAGGAAAAGGCACTAAATTCTATACGTGCAGGAGTTATGGGAAGTGCAACTGATAAAATTGCAAGAGATATTATTGGAAATGAAGGATATAGAGATAATTTTGGTCATGGATTAGGCCATGGAGTTGGTTTAGTAATTCATGAAGAGCCGTTTATGGGTCCTACTTGTACTCGGGAGTTAAAAGAAAATTGTGTAGTTACAGTTGAACCAGGAATTTATATCCCGAATTGGGGAGGAGTAAGAATAGAAGATACTGTAGTTGTAACAAAAGATGGTTGTGAAATTCTCACTAAGTCTTCAAAGGAATTGATTATATTAAAATAGTGTTATGTTTTCCAAGCAGAGTAAAACATAACAAATTACTGATGTAGTGTGAATTACGAGGTAAAGCATTGTTTAAATGTTTTACCTCGTTTTTGTTTTAAAAGGAATTTTAATGAAAAATTTAGTTGAACTGTTATTAATAATGTGATATAATTAAATTAAGAAAGAAAAACATAATACACTTAAATTACTAAAAGCAAAGTAATTTGAGAAATTGTTTCAAGAGTATAATGAAGGGAGGTGACAAAATGTTAAAACCTATTAATAAAGTTGAGACTAGTGTGAATATTGGTATTTGCAATCCAACTGACTATTGTGGTTATTGTCAAGGAATTTGTTGGGTAATACCAAGTTTTGATGAGCGTTAATTGGTAACATAGTTTTTTAGAAACATTCAATTACTATGCATGCATAGTAATTGAATGTTTTATTACATTTCGAATAAATTTGAACAGAAGTATTGGAGGAGGTTTTAAAAGCAATGGCTTTTAATCATAAACTGAATGAGAAGTTACAGATTTTGTTATATCAAAATAAAGATAGGTTTTTTTTATTGGATTTAAAAGGTTTATTATTTGCTGAAATTGATTATTTATATTATCGAATTCTTATCGATTGGAATGGTGAGAATGATGAGGAAATAAATTTAGCACTGGCTAATCAATTTACAGATATCCAAATTAAAGAGGCGATTTCTGAAATCAGATGCTTGATTGCAGAAGAAAAATTATTAAAAGAGTTTCCAGAAAAACAACCTGATGAGGTTCCTGGGCTTTTGTGGTTTCATATGACAGATTTATGTAATATGCGATGTAGATATTGTTTTAATCATGATGGAAAAGAGAAGATTCTTCAGCGAATGATGACTTTCGAAATTGCAAAAAAAGCTATTGATTATTATTTTGGAATATGTAAAGATTCATATACTTATTTTCATTTTATTGGTGGAGAGCCATTATTGAACTTCCCTGTTATAAAGGAGATTGTTATATATATTGAAGAAGAAGCTATGAAACGCGAAATTCGTGTTGGATATATAATTACTACAAATGCAGTGGCAATGACAGAAGAGATAGCAAAATTTTTAGCAGCACATAAGTTTAGTGTAGTTGTAAGTATTGATGGAGACGAGGATTGTCAGAATCAAAACCGTTTATTACCTGATGGAGGAAAAAGCTACGCAAAAGTTATTGAAGGATATGAGACTCTACGGAAGTATCTTCAATCTATAACAGCTAAAGTTACTTTAACAAAGCAAACAGTAGGAAAACTTAAGAGTATAAAAGAACATCTACACCTTTTGGGATTTAAAAGTGTTTCTTATCAATTAGTGGTTAGTAGTTTATCGGATTTGGTTGTAAATGAAGATGATTTAGAGCAACTTAAAAATACTTTACAATTTTTAGCAGAAGATTTTGAAAAAGATATTTGTAATTTTAAATATTTTGATCGTTTTATGGGGTGGATGGAAAAGATCTATAAAAAACCTTATAGAAGCGGATGTGGCTTTATTAACCAGAGTAAAGTAGTTGTTGATCCAGATGGTTATCTATATACCTGTGAAATGGCAGTTGGAGATAAGGACTTTATTGTTGGAGAAGTTGAGGAGGGTGTTAACTTAGATAAATACCAACCTTTGCTTCCACCTTCACTTAAAGAAAGACCTATTTGTAAGGATTGTTGGTTACGAAAATATTGTGACGGTGGTTGTTATTACTTTTCTTATTTACAAACTGGAGATTTTGATCATCCTAATCCAATAGTTTGCAAAGAAATTAAGGAAAGTTTTTTAAAGAGTATATATAT
This sequence comes from Halanaerobiales bacterium, assembly GCA_023128035.1. Next base: position 4,658 of record JAGMES010000189.1, read on the forward strand.
ATATACGACTTTATATATAAAAAATCCTGAGATTATCGAGATGATGTTTGGAAATAGAGTATTTTCAAAGGAGGATTTGTTGCATGCATTATCAGCAGAATCAAATGCTTGAGTATAAAATATTAGATGTTTTAGATAAACGTTTTTTATGGTTGCCTGAGCTAATGATTTTTTTTGAGTCAAATTCTTTGCTAGAGGAAGTATTATCAAAATATAATAAGATGGATAAAAAAGATATCCTAAAACTCTATTCAGATAATGATACACAAAAACAGGTAAGTCAGTTACTGCAGGAGTTAGACAGTCTACAACCACAGATTGAGCAGTATAGAAGTGGGATTAATATTTTAGAAAAAAAGCAACGACCTTTAAATAGTCTTGAAATCAATATAGCTCATGCATGTAATTTACGTTGCAAATATTGTCTTGCAGGTGATGGTAGTCACGGTAAAGATCAATTTATGGCGAATGAAGATGCTGAGCGAGCTATTGACTTTCTAATTATGAATAGTGGAGATAGTAAAAAATTATATATCGCTATTATCGGTGGTGAACCATTGATGAATTTACCAGTTTTTATACATGTCTTAGAATACGCTACTACACAGGCAGAAAAATTTAAAAAGAGTGTAGAGTTTACAACAACAGTGAATGGGACTTTACTTACTCCTGAGGTATTAGAACAGTTGGATAAATATAATGTTCGAATAATGCTTAGTTTAGATAGTCATTTAGAAAAGGTGAATGATAGACTTAGATTAATGGCGAATGGTCGTGGGTCTTTTAGTATGATTCAGGAGAACGGGTGGGACACTTTATTATCTAATCAAAATCATCGAGCAATTAGAATGACTATTACGCCATATAATTTAAATTTTTTCGAAACTGTAAAAGTTTTTTATGAAGCTGGATTTTATCATGTTCATGTAGAGGAAGTAGTTTCAGATATGCTAGAGTTTAAATTTACTGAAGGGGATTTAGATTTATTACGAGCAGAGTATGAAAAAGTTGCTAAATATTTAGTAAAAAAAATTGTTGATGGAGAAAATATTAGTTTTCATCCATTGTTAAGTAATATGTCAGAAATTCATCAAAGACAGCCTAAAGTTAATCATTGTGGTGCGATGAAATTTTCTCTGGGTGTTTCAGCTAACCTTGGAATATATCCATGTGATACAATGATGTGGGATGATTATAAAATTGGAAATATGTTTGAAGGAGTTAATGTACAAGAGATACTAGAAAAAGTAGCAAATTCTCGAGATAAATATTGTAGTAGCTGTTGGGCTAGATACATATGTGGTAGTGGCTGTTTATTAAAACATATAAAAGCTTATGAAAATAAATTAGATTGTGAACTTGAACTTTTTAAATATAAACTTCAGTTATATGTTTATTCAGAAATTATAGAAAAGCGTCCAAAGTTTTTTGAAAGATTTTCGAAAGATGGAGTGATGTAAAAATGTTAAAAACACCATTGAATATAAATATTATTAAATACCAAAACAGAGATAAAAGTTTTTTCATGGATACAGATACAGGATTTTTTACAGAGTCAACTGAGCTATTAGATGAATTATTAGATTTAATTCCAAAGTACACTACTAAAGATATTATAGAAAGGATTCGAAACAAGTATTCTGTAGAGGATATAACTAACTATTTAGATGAATTGGGAAAATTACATAGAGATCAGACTCTTTTTATTGATAAATTTTCTCCTCTTTATGAGGATCGTAAAAAAAATATACGTAAAAGTGGTATTCCGAATCTTTTCCTTAATATTGCACATGCCTGTAATTTAAGGTGTATATATTGTTTTGGCCATGGTGGTAACTATGGTGGTAAAAGAGAGATAATGACCGTAGAAATGGCTAAAAGATGTGTTGATTACTGGTATGATTTGTTAGATGAAGAAGAGCAAGAGTTAACAGTAACTTTTTTTGGGGGTGAACCATTATTAAATAAATCGGTTGTTAAGTTTGTGGTAGATTATATAAATGAAAAGGTTAAAAACAAACGAATCCTTTTTAACTTGACAACAAACGGCACTATTTTAGATAAAGAACTTTTTGAATTTTTAATGAAAAATAAAATTAATCCACTAATAAGTATAGATGGTGATGCATTTATCCAGGATACAAATCGACCATTCGCTTCTGGAAAAGGAAGTTATGATGTTATTGCTAGCAATATAAAAGAAATGAGTAAAGTTTTTTCTCATTTAAAGGCTCGAATTACTTTAACACGAGAAAATGTACCTTATTTTAAAAAAACAGTGGAACATCTTTGGAAAATGGGATTTAATGATGTTTCATACGCTTTCGTAGCATTAGAAGATAATAAATTAAGTTTGAGTAAAACAGATTTAGATGTTTTATTTCCACAGATAAGCGCATTATGTGAAATTACATATAAAAATATCCTTAACAATAGACATAAAATTTTGGGTAATATCTTTGATGTTGTAATAAAGATTCATAAAGGACAGATTAATCGTCTTTGCGATTTTCAATCAGTAAGTTCAGTGAAATTTAGCCCAACGGGAGAGATCTATCAATGTCATCGGATGTTAGATATTCCAGAGTTGAGGGTAGGTTGCATTGAAGATGGTATTAATTGGGAATATTTTATCAGTCCTAAAATGAAGCTATTTAGCTCAAAAAATTGTGAAAAGTGTTGGGTAAGAGCGTTTTGTAGTGGGGGATGTGCTCACGAAAATTATATTTATAACAAAAACTTTAACGAACCATATGAGATAAAATGTCGGGAGACGAAATTTATAGTTGAAGAAGGATTTAAGTTTTATACTGATCTATTTATCCAAGCACCTGAGTATATTGAAAGTGTTTTAGGAAATTTATGATTGAAGATGAAGTTAAAATGAAGGCTCTATTTAAGAGTCTTTTTTTGTGTGCGACGGGCAGTTGCACTTTTGT
>JAGMES010000019.1 GCA_023128035.1 Halanaerobiales bacterium
GGGTAGAATCCCCTACTGAAGCCCCGATGTTCAGCTTTAGCTGGACGAGTTCACTCAGCTGTTAATCTTTCTAACTCCTCTACCCTTTCTTTAAATATCTTAAGTGCCTGTGCAATTGGCTCAGGGTTTTCCATATCGACTCCAGCTTTTTTCAAAGTTTGAATTGGATAATCAGAATTTCCTGCACTTAAGAAATCTAAATACCGTTTTAACGCTGGTTGACCTTCTTCCAAAATCTGATCTGCAAGAGATGCTGCCGCAGAAAAGCCAGTAGCATATTTGTATACATAAAAACTATAATAGAAATGTGGAATCCGTGCCCATTCATAATCAATCTCAGAATCGACTATCATATCCGGACCATAGTATTTTACATTCAAATCACGATAAATTTTGTTCAATAATTCATGGGTCAAAACTTCTCCACTTTCAGCCTTGGCATGAATAAGCTTTTCAAATTCAGCAAACATTGTTTGACGATAAACAGTACCTCTAAATTGTTCAAGATAATTATTTAAAATAGACATCTTTATTCCTTTATCAGTTGTAGTTTTTAGCAGATGCTCAGTCAATAATGCTTCATTTAATGTAGATGCAACTTCAGCAAGGAAAATTGGATAGCTGTGATATACATATGGCTGAGTTCTATCTGATAAATAAGAATGCAAAGCATGTCCCATTTCATGAGCCAAAGTAAACATACTATCTATAGTATTGTTATAATTCATAAGAACAAAAGGATGAACGCCAAATACTCCAGCTGAATACGCTCCACTAGTCTTACCTTGGTTTTCATAAACATCTATCCAGCGAGAATCAAATCCTTTCTTGAGCAAGTCCTGATACTCTGATCCTAATGGAGCCAAACTTTTAATAATTGTCTCTTTAGCTTCTTCGTAAGGAATTTCAATATCTACATCCTTGATAACTGATAAATAAATATCATACATATGCAGTTCATCAACGCCAAGAAGTTTTTTTCTTAATTTAACATATTTGTGCATTGGTCCTAGATTGTCAGAAACTGCTTTGATCAAATTATCATATACGCTAACCGGTATATTGTCAGAGCTAAGGGCTGCCTCTAGAGTTGAATCAAATTTTCTAACCTTTGCACCAAACATATCAACTTTAATATTCTGAGCTAATGTGGTAGACAAAGTATTTTTTTGATTTATGTAGGAACTATAAAAAGCTTCAAAGGTATCTTTACGTAAACGCCGATCTTTGCTCAACATGAATTTCATATATCTACCTTTAGTAAGCTCAACTTCATTTCCTTCCTCATCTATAACGGTCGGATATTTCATATCTGCATCATCAATCATTTGAAAAATCTGCTCTGGCCCAGCACTGATCTCACCTGTCATAGCCATAATCCGTTCTTGATCAGCTGTTAAGATATGGTCACTAACTCTAGTAATATTGTCTAAGTAATGAGTATAGAGAGCAATTTTTTCATTGGTAGCCAAAAACTCCTTTAACTGTTCTTCTGGAATCGCCAAAATTTCTGGTGTGACAAATGCTGTAGCACTACTTAACTCAGTTAAAAGACTGATACTTCGATTGTATAAACTCTGATTTTCAGCTACTCGAGTATCTTGATCTTTTTTACGAGATGCATAACTATACAATAATGAACTAATCTGACTAACTTCATCTTGGTCTTGGAAACATTCCAACATTTTTTCTGCAGAATCCCCTAGATGTCCTTTGAATTTTTCTATTTCAGAAATCATACCCTTTACTTTTTGAAAATCTTTTTCCCAGGCATTCAAATCTGTATAAAGATCCTCTGTCTGCCACTTAAACTCCTCGACAATTTCACTTCTTTGTACTAATTTTCCTTTGTTTTCAGTCATTATTCAGTGGATTAAATCCACTCTCACTCCCTTCAATTTTTCTATCACTTTCTCTAACTTTGCTTTTTACTAAATTTTTTGCATTCACACACATATTTATCCTGAAAAAGTAACCTAATAAATATCTTTGACAAAAAATGATTTTTACCTTTCAATAAAGGACAATTTTTGCAAATATTTTTTGACTATCTCCTACTATAGTTTTAATAATCTGCAAGCAGCTTTCTTAACAACTTTCGGAAGGAGATTTAACTCCCACCGAAAGGTAACTCTAACAAGATAATTTACCCACACTTATAAAAGATGAGGGATTTTAGCCTTCCGAAAATGTTGTTAAAGTTACGAGCTCAATCCCGTTATCTTGAAATTGTTTAAAAGTCAGTAGATTCATTAGATCTCCCGGATGGTTGGTTTCTTCCATGTGGTAGGTTTCCACCAAATCCATCGGAAGAATAATTCTCTTCTTAATGTTTAATCTATTAAAATGTGTTTTAAGGGTTAAAACAAATTGTGACACACAAAGATCTGTACAACACCCTGTGATGATGAAGTTCTCAACATCTTCGTTTTCTCTTAGCCATTTCTGAAAGGTCGGTTCTAAATAGCCATTGGTTGAGTTCTTGTTGATTTTAATGCTTTTTTCGTCTAAATATTTCTCAAGTTCACTGATAAGAGCTGCTTCTTCTGTTCCTTCTATACAGTGTTTAGGAAACATATCAAACTCACTTGCATATGGTGGATGTGCATCGATAAAAAAGACCTTTCTCATATCCTTCAATTGATCAAGATGTTCTTCCAATCTAGGAATCATCGCTTCCACTCGTCCAGAGCAAAGCATGCCTTCCTTAACAAAACCATTGATTATGTCGACTACGATTACCGCCGTGGTTTTTGGATTCAGTTCTTTTACATAAAGTACATCATGCTCTTGGTTTAAGAATCCTTCGATTAAAGTTTCTGCTTGAGATAATAGATTTTTCTTGTTCATAAGTTCACCTTGTATAATGAAACCGTAAGATTTCACTATCCTTTCTTTTTATTTTATTTACAAATACTTTCTAAGACTTGATAACACCATTTCCATTTTCAAATACAAATCCTGCGCTTCCTCTACGCTAACCTCAAGAAAATGCAATAAATCTCCTTGTTTGCTCTGTGCCACCAGTGGTAAATCCACACTAATAATTGTCCCTATCTTCGTGTAACCTCCAGTAGTCTGGCGATCAGCCATGAGAATGATTGGCATTCCGTTTGATGAAACCTGAATTCCTCCAAAAGGTATCCCATCTGTGATTATATCACTACCATCATGATGAGTAATCTCTGACCCCTTTAAACGATATCCCATTCTATCAGAAGCAGGAGTTGCTTCATATACACTATTGAAAAAAGTGTTGATACCCTCTTCTGTAAACATATCAGACTGAGGGCCTCTTACCACCCTAATCCATTTTTTCTGCTCATACTTAGGCTGAGTAAAGAAGCATTTAGGGCGAAAGTCTTCAAGATTTAGATCAACCTGTCTTAATGATAATAAATCACCTTTTTTTAATTGACGTCCTTCAACTCCACCTATCTTACCTCTTAAATAAGTAGACCGACTTCCCATCACAAGTGGTAAGTCAAATCCTCCTAATACTGCCAAATAAGCACGACATCCAGAACGAATACTCCTAAATTCCAGAATACTTCCTCGTGTTACCTGAATACCTCGCCAATCTTTGATAGGCATACCATTAAGTTTAGGCTGCAAATCTGCACCTGTTATTGCAATAATAGTGTCAGTTTCAAACTCCAATTTTGGACCAAGAAATGTAATTTCCAAACAAGCTTCATTACGCTCATTTCCTACTAATATATTAGCAATCTGCAAACTTAAGGTATCCATAGCTCCAGCAACAACCATTCCTTCTTTCTGATGACCCCAACGACCCATATCCTGAACTGTAGTCAACAAACCCGGTTCCAAAACCCGGATTCCTTTCATCTCCAATCACCTGCTTTTACTATTTCAATGCCTTCAACTATTAAACCAGATCGAAGTTCTTTCACAAAATCTAATGCAGTAATTTCATCACCATGGACACATATCGTATCAGCTTTTATTGAGATATCTTTTCCATCAACAGTTTCCACTTTTCCCTCTTTAACCATTTTCACAACTCTCTTGACAGCCAACTTACTATCATGAATCATTGCATCTGATCGGCTACGAGGTGTAAGTGTACCATCATTTTGAAAAGTCCTATCAGCAAACACCTCCTTTGCTACCCGAACTCCTACCTTCTCTCCAGCGCGAATGAGTTCACTCCCAGCCAATCCAAAAAGAATCAATTCATCATCCAGATCAGCTACAGCCTGAGCAATCGCTTCAGCAATAATATAGTCTTTTAAAGCCCGATTATATAAAGCACCATGAGGTTTCACATGTTCTACTTTTGTTCCAAAAAGCCGAGCAAATCCTTGCAATGCCCCTATCTGATATATCATCATCTGATAAACCTCATCTGCTGAAAGTTTCATCTCTCTTCGACCAAATCCATTCAAATCGGGATAGCCAGGATGTGCACCAATTCCAACCCCAGTTTGGAAAGCAATCTTAACCGTTTCAAACATTACTCGTGGATCTCCTGCATGGAAACCACATGCGATATTTGCAGAGGTAATCAAAGACAAAATCTCTTGATCTTGGCCCAATTTATATCTACCGAAACTCTCACCCAAATCACAATTTATATCAATATACACTCTTCTCCACCTCCACTATATCTGTGTTATTTCAGACCATCCTTCACCTTCTGCAATCATGTTTTTGATTTCCAAATACTCACTTTTATCAACTGTATCAAACTTCAGATAGTCTCCTGCTTTAAGTAAAACAAGTTCATCCCGTTTAGGGTCATATAATTTCACTGGAGTATGACCAATAATTTGCCATCCTCCTGGAGCATCAATCGAATAGATTCCCGTTTGTTTTCCACCAATTCCAACTGATCCTCCAGAAATCTTCTTACGTGGATTTGTCAATCTTGGAGTAGCTAATTCGTCTGGAAGCCCACCTAGATAAGGAAAACCTGGAGTGAATCCGATCATATAAACCAGGTATGACCTGGAAGTATGTAACTTAATAACTTCATCAACTGTCATCTGATGATATTCTGCTACATACGTTAAATCTGGCCCACCTTCACCTCCATACAAAACTGGTATCTTTACAAGACGTGCTGGAGGTAATTCAACATTATTTAATTTTTTATACACTCCCTCTAATCGTTGCACTAATTCATAATAACGAAATTTTGTAGGATTATAGTAGATGCTGATCGCAGTGTAAGTTGGAACCATTTCCACAATCCCTTTAATCTTTTCTTGATCTAATGCCAACATAAAAGCTCGAATCATCTGATTTACTTCTGGAGAGATTACCTGTGAAAAAAGAATTTGAATCCCCAAATCTCCCAAAGGTTGAAATTGTAATTCCATCCGAATCACCTCTCTAAATCTGCTTGTAGATTATTTAAACCGCGAATTTAAATACACACCCATGATAATCATTCCTGCAGTTAAAATTTTTAATCCACTGATTAGTTCATTTAATACTAAATAGGAAAGTGCCATTGAAAAAACTGGTACAAGATTTATGTATACAGCTGTACGACTTGCTCCAATCTGTTGAATAGATGTTAATTGAATCAAATAACCCAATACAGAAGGGAACACAGCCATATAAAGCACAGCTGCCCATCCCTTGAAAGTAATTTCAGGTAGTTGCATCCATATTTTTTCCCAAATCATAAAAGGAATTAACATCACAAGACAGACAAGAAAAATATAAGCGGTTAATTTCAATGGAGTAACCTGGCTCATAACCTTTTTACTCATAATTGAATATACTGCCCAACATATTACAGCTAAGAGCATAATTATGTCTCCATAATTGAGCGAAAAATTCAATAATACATTCAAATCACCATTTGTCACTGTCAAAACTACCCCACATAATGCAAGTAAAATCGCTCCTATCCGTTTCATACTTAAATATTCTTTTAGAAATATTGCAGCTAAAATAGTAGTCAACAATGGATTAGTCGCACCAATAAGGGATGAATTAATAGCAGTAGTGTATTTTAAAGATGTAAAAAACAGAATATGATACCCAAACATTCCGACTACTCCTAAAAGAATAACTTTCGGCCATAAATGTCTTTCTAATCGCCAATTCTTCCCTTCCTTCATTAATAATGCCCCAAAAATTAAAATTGTCGCAAATAAAAAGCGAAAAAATGTTATTCCATAAGCGGAAAATTCCTGTACACCTATTTTCCCTGCAATAAATGCCCCTGCCCAAAAAACTGATGCAATGCTCATTGAAAAATGTATTTTTGTCTCTGTTTTCATCTAACAACCTACTTTCATACTATTTATAGATTTTTTAAAAAACTTTACCATTCAAATATACTAGCAAAATAGCGAAAGGTAAAGTTATTACTCATAATCATTAAAGTCGATGTAATAACTGCGTTATTACATCTTAAGTTTAACAACTTTCGGAAGGAAATTTTGACTACCACCGAAAAATAATTTAAACAAGATAGTTTACCCCCACTTGCAGAAGTTAGGAGAATTAAGCCTTCCGAAAATGTTGTTAAAAACTTATTCGCTAAAAAATTCTAAATTCCTTTTGTTTTCGCAAAATGACAATAAGTATATTAAACTTTTAATTGACATAGAATAAAAATAAAACATAAGGAGTTGATGGTCTTGGATCGCTTAGCATTACTACTAGTTATCGTTGGCGCATTAAATTGGGGATTAATTGGTCTTTTTCGGTTTGATCTTGTTACGTCACTATTTGGTGGACAAGGTGCCTGGCTTAGCCGCATTGTCTACTCACTCGTAGGTTTAGCAGGAATCTGGTCAATCACCCTCCTCTTTAGAGAACGAAGTGAGGTATAATTTATATTAAGTAAGGTAACATAAAAGGCCTTCTCATATTAAGAGAAGGCTAATTATAGCCTTCTCTTCTACTATAATCAAAACATTTGACTAAAAGCCAGTAATTTGTTATAATGTTGATGAAATATTAGGTTTAAAAATTCTAAAAAAACATGGAGGTGATATGTAGAGGAAAAAGCAATTTTGAAAATTTATAAAGAAATGTTTTGTTTTTTTTACAACCGTTATACTAACTTAAGCATAACTAATCTATATCTAAAGGAGAAAAAATATGAGACAATTTATCATTTGGTCGTTTATTGTTTTTATTATTTTATTTTCTGGTGGAATTCCCGAAAAAGTATCTAAAGCCAGTGAAAAACCTTATTTATTAGTATATTGTGGAGCAGGTTTTAAAAGTCCTATGGAAGTAATAGCTAAGGAGTTTAATAACAAATATGGTATTAAACTAAGATTTCAATTCAATGGTGCTGGAACTCTACTAAGTCAAATAAAGTTATCAAAAACTGGAGATATATTTATTCCAGGCGACTATGAGTATGTCGATAAATTAAAAAATGTAGATGGAAAAAATTATATTGATGATGATTCCTTAATTTTGTATCATATCCCTGTTCTTATTACTCCGAAGAAAACTAATATAGAAATTAAAAATATTTTTGATTTACAAAAAGATGGCGTAAAAGTTGTACTAGGTAGTGAAAGTATTTCTATAGGCAAACTTACAAAAAAAATTCTTAATAAAGCAGGAATTTACGATAAAGTTTATTCAAATGTAATTTCAGAAATGGGAACAGTAAATCAAGTAGCTATGGCTGTTTCGTTAGGAGAAGCTGATGCTGGAATAGTTTGGTATACAAATTATAAGGAAATAGACGATAAAGTAAATCTAATAGAGCTACCCACTGAAATAAATATAGTTAAAAAAGTATCTATCAGTGTTTTGAATTTTTCCAAAAACAAAAATGAAGCATTTAAATTCAAAGAATTTATGTTGTCAAGAGGTAAAGAAATTTTCAAAGAATATGGATATGAAGTAGCGAATGGAAAATAAGAAAGGATAGTATCAATGAAAATACCTATTAGTTTTAAGTTTGTTTCTTTCTTAATATTTTCTTTTTTTGTTATATTCATATTTGTTATATTGATAACTCCTATACTATATATAAAAGAAAATAGTAATTTGTTATCTATTCTTTTTTTTAATAATGAAATTTGTTTCTCATTGTTTTTTAGTTTAGCAACGTCATTTATATCAGTTTTTGTCGCATCAATCCTGGCTTTACCAGTAGGATATGTATTATCAAAGTATGAGTTTGCTGGTAAAAAAGTCTTTGACATTTTATTTGATTTACCTACTGTTTTACCTCCTTTAGTGATGGGACTTAGTCTTTTAATTTTATTTGGCCCAGTAATTGGAGATGATTTGGCTAAGTTAGGGATTAGTTTTGTTTACACCAGACTTGGAGTAATATTAGCTCAATTTATAGTTGCTTTCCCTTTAATTGTGCGCAGTTTTAAAAACGCGTTTGATAGTGTTGACCCAGAAATTGAAAAAGCTGCAGTTATATGTGGAGCATCTGAGTTTAAAATTTTTACACATATTATATTACCTATCTCTAGAAATAGTCTAATTTCAGGAATCGCCTTAGGTTGGTCAAGAGCTATTGGTGAGTTGGGAGCAACAATAATGCTTGCAGGTACAACTAAATTTAAAACCGAAACTTTACCGATAGCAATTTTCTTGAATATTTCAACTGGAGATATTGATGTTGCAATAGCAATATCTTTTATTATGATATTATTTTCATTTATTATCTTAGGGATAATGAAAACATTTAATAAAAATATTGGAGGAGATTAAATATGGATATGCTATTACAAGCAAAGGAAAATTTCAAAAAAATAATTGCTCAAAATAATTTAATAGGCAATAATGTAACCATTTCAGCAAGAGGTCTAACTACAGAAGAAGCTATAGGAAATCCTGGTCGAAATGATTTTCCTTTAATGACAGGAAAAGAAGTTATGATTGAAGCAGAGTTTATGGGAAGCAAAGGACAAAGTTTTACTGATCATCCAGGAAATTTTCAAGGAAAGTTAAAAGATATTCTCGAACTTCCACTTGATAATAATTATCATAGAGCCTTATTCGTTGCTGCCTTAAATGCAGTTTTGAGAAGTTTAAATTTAGCTGAAAAAACTGTTCATTGTAAAAATGAAGAGCCTGAAATGTGCTCAAAAGAGATTCTAAAGTGGATAGAAGAAAATTATAAGAATGTTAAAAATATAGGGATTATTGGTTTCCAACCTGCAATGATAGAAAAACTAAGTGAAGGTTTTGGCCCTGATCATGTTATAATTTCAGATTTAAATGAAGAAAAAATTGGAACAATTAAGTTTGGAATAAAAATTTGGGATGGTAAAAAAAATAATGAAAAACTTATTAAAAAAGCAGATTTTATCTTGATAACAGGTTCTTCAATTATAAATAATACTTTTAATGAATTAGTAACTTATTTAAATAAATATAAAAAAGAATACAGACTTTTCGGAAATACTATTTCAGGAGTAGCAACACTCATTAATCTTCCACATATTTGTTTTTATGGACATTAAATAATCTGCTACACAAACAAAAACCTATCTGATTTAATTAGATAGGTTTTTAATCATTATTTTAATAAAAATTCCATTTTAACAGGATTATGATCTGTATATTCAAACTCTAAAGAATAGCCCTTTACACTTTTTACTTCAATATTATCTGAAACCAAGAATCCATCTATGATTGATAAAAAATTCTTGCCTTTTTCATAAGGCCTTTCAACTGATCTATCAGTAGGAGTTAATCTATCTGCTACCCAATTGAAACCCTCTGGTTTAAAATCTTCTGGAATTTTTTGAAGCCATTCAGGCCATCCACGCTCGGATTGAAAAACGCTTAGATCAGTACCTGGAATTTGATGATTCCAATCTCCTGCCACAATAACATAGTTGCCTTTTTCATACTCTGTGATTATGTACTCTTTCAAAAAACCTAACTGCTGTACTCTTATAAATCCACCCTTATCATAAGCGGATAAATGCGAATTTAGTATCACCAATTCCTTATTCTCATCTATCTTAATTCTACTTTCAATAAAACATCTATCTAGCATCGCAAGTTGTCTTAGCCACTTCTCGTCTCCAGGATACTGATAACGATTTGTTTCATTTATATTATACTTTGAAAAGGTTACAAGACCACTATTTACCGTTCCATGTGGTTTAGTTATAGGTACAGGTACCCAAGGTACTTTATAATTATATGCAAAGGTTGAACTATAGTCTTTTAGATTTTCCTGTAAATATGCATATTCATTAACATGAAAACTTCTCGTTGAATTTATATCAACTTCTTGTAAGAGAATAAATGAAGTCTCTTCACCTTTTATAAACTCAGTAGCAGCATATAAATTCTCTAGAGTTTTTTCTTTGCTTTCAGAACGTGATTCTGTACCTCCATCCATGAAGAAATCCCGCCCTTTGTCTAAACCACAATATCCAATATTAAAGATCATCATTGAATAAGTAATATCACTTTCTACTATACTCTGTTGATTATTCTCTACTTCTAATGGTATAACAACATCAGGTTTATAATCAGTTATAGTCATAAATGCCAGATATCCAGTAAAAAAAATAGTCAAAGTTAAAATAATCCATGTAATTACCTTCAAAATTTTTAGAATCATGTTTTTCCCCCTCTTCGAAAATATAATTTTACAATTACATTAATCTTCTATCTAATTCATAAATATCCTGCAACAATAAAAAAATAACCAGAATGATCATGGTAAATAATCATTCTGGTTATTTTTAAATTAGAAAAATTATATCCTCCAATTATCAAGATTTATTACTGTACCCTTATGCCGGGATTCCTCTGCTGAAAAAGCCATAATATGGCTTTCCAGATGAGAGTCAATAGAAGTCATTTCATCAGACTCAACTTCTCCCTTTAATAACCTAGCAAATTGATTCATTAAACCAGTATCACCACCACCATGACCACCATTCTCCCTCTGAACTTTAATTCTATAATGAGATTTATTGAATGAATAGATATCAATTATACCCTGATCAAAATCCGCTCTAATCTCACCTTTGGTTCCGAATATCTTTATTGTCCTTGTTTTATCATTAGAAAAGGCAGTTAAAGCAAAATTTACTTCAATATTATCCTCACACGTCATTCTTATCGTCTGAACCTCAGGCACATTATTATCACAGCTAAATACACATCTACCGTAAGGTCCTTCTTTTAAAGCCTTATATATACCCTTATATGTAAGGTCAGTGGTAATAACCGATGTAGGCCATCCTGTATCCCGATATATCTTCCGGGCAGAGTAAGGACAATCATTCTCTACCATACAACTTAAGCAACGGTCACTTGCTCCCTCAGGCTTATTTTCAGCAGTAAAAAACTCTAAAGAAGCATGAGAAGAAAGCTCAAGACATTTTTTTCCCAGTAACCAGTAAATTAAATCCATATCATGACAGCATTTAGCCAGGATAATTGGAGCCGTGAAATTTGAGTTATTCCAATTACCCCTGACATAACTATGGGCAAAATGGAAAAAACCAATATTCTCAATATAATCAACAAACCTTATTTTTCCTATAACTTTTTTAGCCAATAATTCTTTTATTTTTCTAAAAAAATTGGTATGCCTAAGAACATGGGCAACTAATATCTTACTATCTGTTTCTCTTGCTTTATCAGCAATCTTTGAGACTCCATGCCAGTCTATAGCAATGGGCTTCTCCAACAAGATCTTATAACCCTTCTCCATTGCCTTTAATGCAGGTTCAACATGCATATCATCCATTGTAGCAATAATTATACCATCAGCCAATCTTGGCTGGTTCAATATTTCTTCCCAGGAAACAAATTGCTTATCCTCAAGAATATTATGTTCCTTAGCAAAGAGATTTCTTTTATCTTTATCAGGTTCAGCAACCGCCACAGCTTTTATTTCACCCGGATGTTCCAGGATATAACTTCCGTAAGCTTCCCTTCCCCTGTTACCTACGCCAACTACAACTACAGTAGCAGGACTTCCCATTTATTCTACCTCCCATACAAATTATAACCAAATAATATATCCAGTTTATTACCTAACTCTTTCTCCTTACTTAATACAAGTAATCCTAAAAGTTCTGCCTCGTCTTTTAATTTACTGGTAAATATGTCTAATTTTCTCTGATTCTTAAACATTATTTGAGAATAAATATATTCCTTAATTTGTTCTACTAAAAAAGGCGCTTTATTAAAGATATCTCCATTTAAAATAAGGAGATCAGGGTCAAAAAGCTCAATATAATTAACTAAGGCCAAACCAAGGCTCTGCTCTATTTTCTCCAGAACAACATTACTTAAACTATCTCCCTGATGTGCTTCTCTTAAAATATCTATTAATTCTATCTTTTTATATTTATGCAAACTTGATTTGACATTCGAGTCCAGCCCTACCTTTACTTGATTGATAAGAGATTTCTGAGATAATACAGTTTCTAAACAACCACGTTTACCACAAAAACATAATTCACCTCTAGGTTCAACTACCACATGACCTATCTGTCCTGCAAATTCACTTTTAACAGAATTATCTCCGAACATCATGGCACTTCCTATACCTGTTCCCCAGAAAAAATAGATTAGTCCTTTTTTAAAATTAATATCTCCAAAATAATTCTCACCCATGGCCATAAGATTAACATCATTCTCAATCCATACTGGAATCTTTGACTTCTCTTCTAAAAATGATTTCAGATTGCTATTTTTAACCTTAATAATCGTAGAATAAAAGCATTTTGATTGGTAATTATCCACAGGGCCAGGAAATGATATACTAATCCCTAGTACCTTTTTATCTAAATAATCAAACCGTGCTATAAAATTTTTAATTATCCCAGCTAATCTACCCTCCACGTCAACGCTATAGTCAATATCATAATCTTGTTCCTCCATGATCTTACCAGCAAGAGAGATTAATGACATCTTTACCTGATCTAACTTCAGTCTCACACCAATAACAAAAAACCTTTGATAATTAATCTTATACTTTTCTGGCCTTCTTCCCCTTGTAGACTTGCTCATTCCTTCAAGAACGATTAACTCTTCATGCAATAACATTTCAATCATTTTTCCTACAGTAGGGTAGGTTAAGTTTGTAATACTCACTATATCTCGACGTGTTAGGAATTCATTTTCAAGGAATAAATAAAATACTTTTTTTAAGTTTTTACTTTCTAGTTTTTGCTGATGAATCATTTATATCTCTCCTAGACTACACTTTTAAAAAATCATAGGCCATTTCAACAACCTGTAAGCTAACAAGCCCGTCCTCTGCAGGAATAGCAAATGGCTGTCCTTTATCAATTGAATCTATAAAGTCATCAATTAAACCCTTATCCATATTGTCTCCCCAGTAATCCCAGAGGGCTTTATCCTTATTATCTGAGAAAATTTCAATAACCTGATTCATTGAATCTACCTCTATATGACCCTTACTACCATATATTTTAAATTTAACATCTCCCCAGGTAGGGAAGTGACTATTCCTGGACCAGCTGCTATCTAAGGTCATATCAAAACCCTTATCCCATTCTACATTTAATATGCCCAGATCCTCTACCTTTAAACCTTCCCTCATCGTATTTGCCATGGCGACTACTTTTGTAGGTCTGGCCCCGGTCATCCAGTACACAATATCAGAGACATGGACGGTATGATCCATAATTGCCCCTCCGCCTGAAAGTTCTGGTTCTGAAAACCAGCGTCCCGGATAAGAACCATGATTTGAGGCAGTAATATGCTGTATCTCTCCAATTACCCCTTTTTCAATCTTGTTTTTCATCTCTCTGATACTAGATAGATAACGTACCGGATAACATACACCTAAATCACTACCATATTCCTTACATACCCTAACCATTTCCTTGCCATCTTCTACATTTGTGGCTAGGGGTTTCTCACATATAATTGACACCTTATATGGAGCTATCTGACAGACATGCTCTTTATGTTTGGCATTTTCTGAAGCAATAATTACTCCATCTACTCCCTGTTCCATTAACTCATCTATAGAAGAAAATCTATCTATATTGTAATCTTCTGCAGTTTTCTTTGCCCTATCTTCATTATCATCATAAAAACCTACCCACTTCACTTTAGGATTTTTTAAAAGTTTATCCAGATAACTAAAGGCATGTGAATGAGCAAAGCTAACAATTCCGATTCTCACCTTATTCACCCTCCTTTACCAAAAGAACTCTTCCCTCACGGGCAGATTGATACATCTTTAAAGTTACCTTCAAGGCCTTAATAGCGTCCTCAACGCTTACCGCTGGATTCCGGTCTTCTTTAACAGCCTCTATAAAGTCTTCCAGTTCCAGCTGATATGGTATCTTACATAATGGGCTCTCGGGTACGGCAACATCTGCACCTTTGCTTTCAGTATCAAAAACCTTTGTTTTTATTGGAGTTGATAATTCAGGATTAATGGAGATAATACCATCAACTCCGGCTACTTCAAATTTGGTATAAAATCTCCCCTCATCATACCAGGAACCATCAAGGTTAACGATAATCCCGTTCTCTAACTGGAAGATGGTTGAGTAAATTTCATACCTTGCTTTTTTATCCTGAACAAAAGAATTTTTCCGATTAGCATAGACCTTTTCTATATCTCCGAAGACTGATTGAATAAAGTCTACATCATGGATTAACAGATCTACAACTAGAGAACGGGAAGCATTATCATCAGAATACCAGTCATTCCAGCCAGATGGGTGTCCTCCACCCCCACGAAAGGCATTGATTACGCCTGCTTTTCCAATAATACCTTCTTCATATCTCTTTTTTAGAGCATTATATTCAGGGAAAAATCTTAATACCATTCCAATTCCCAATTTAACACCGTTTTTCTTACATTCATTGACCATATTTCTTGCTGATTCTTCACTAATAGCTATCGGCTTCTCACAAAAAACATGTTTTCCTGCTCTGGCTGCCTTAATTACATATTCTTCATGTAAATAGGTAGGCAGACATACATCTATAAAATCTACATCAGAGTTTAATATCTCTTCATAATCCTTAGTCCAGTTTATATTATATAATTCAGATACTTCTTTTCCCTTTTTATCATCTATTTCACATAAGATAACCTCAATATCTTCTATCTTTTTATAACAGCCTAAATGTACAGAACCCATGGTTCCTGCCCCAATCACAGCAACCTTCATCTATACTCCTCCTTTCTATCCACATTAAATTAATTATTTATCATCTCAACTTTCGCAGTTGAATCATCATTTCTTATAATATTAAGGGGGGAGAGTAATTCTCCCCCCTTTTGAAATATCAGTAAATTTGTATTACAAATATTTACTTGATAATTTCACTAATAGCAATATCTCTACCATTATCACTAATAGTTACAAACATAGTTTCACCATTTGTCCAGAAGATTCCTTCAGTGCCGAGAGAATTAATTCCTGGAACTATTTTAAGTTCTGAATCTTCACTGTCAGCAACATAAATATCATAATTTCCATCTTTATTAGAAAGAACATAGAATTTTCCTTCATTCTCTTCATAGAAGATACCTTTTTCTGCCCCATCTGTACTTAAACCTTCTACTTTACCATCTTTAACCCAGATATCTCCTTCTTTATGAGCCTTATAGATATCATAATTTCCACTAGCATTAGAAACATAATATGCCAGTGTTTCACTTTCATCAATCCAAAAATGCCAGTTATTACCTTCATCAGATAATCCCTCTACCACCTGTACGTCTGTCCATTTACTACCATCCCAAGTAGCCATGTAAACATTATACTTATAGCTAGGACCTCCAAAATACAGGTGATTACCACGTTTAACAGGGCTTATACAATTCTTAAAATCATTTACTTCACCTGGTATCAGTTCAGGAGTACTCCACTGATCTGTAGTTTCATCAAAAATCGTGTAACAAATGTCATAAGCTGAATTGACATAAAATAGTGTTTTAGTTTCTTCATCAAACCAAGGCATTCTTTCACTTTTATCAGTATTAAAAGGCAAAGAAGCTGGTGTTCTCCATCCCTCGATAACAAGATCATAAACCATTGGCATTTTATTAAAAACTAAATCATATCTTCCATCAAGAACAAGATACTTGTCTGACTCATGATGAAGGGTAATAGTTGTTGGGGTTCCTGCCCAGATATTTTCAAAACTGTAAACCCCATTTTCATCAACAGTAAATGTCTGTGGTTCTAAGAGTCTATCTTGTTCTATTGTTACTGTTGTAGTCATTGTGTCAGAATCTGCTAACAGTTCATCTCCAAAATATACGCTACCGCTCACAGTCCCTTTAACATCTTCTTGTTTCTTAATCATAGAACATCCTGTAAATAGACTGATAATCAGCACAACTACAAAAGTTAATATTAATAACTTGTTAATATTTCTCATTATAATCCCCCTTTAGAAGATTTACACTGTAAAACCTTTTTTAGATAATTCCAAGCTTAGAATTCATAGCTAGCACTGAGTTCGAAGAAGTTGTCTTCATCATCTGTTGGATCATTAGGAGTACTATACTGTAAAATATAAGTCAAACCATTTGGCATTTCATATTTTGCTCCTAAGATAAAGATATTCTCCCAATTCTCGATTTTGGTTGCTTGAGCTTCAGCCCAGAGTTCAGCCCCTCTAAATAAACCGCGGTTGAGTTTGGTATCAAGTTTAATGTTACCAGTTAATTCTTCTTCACCTGTATTTTGCTCTAAATTACAAACAAGACTGACATACTGATTTGTATATAATTCAAAGTTATGAGCAAGGGTAAAGCCATAGATATAGACTTCATCAGCATCCTCAGATTTTTCAACCTCAACCTTACCATTCAAGTCTACATCATAAATACTTGTTTTACCGTTTAAGGTTAGGGTTGCAGTGCCTTTTTCATCAAGAGTATAGTAGTCAAGGTCGGTATCAATGTTAAGGTCAGAACCCTTAATTACCTCTTTAAAAACAGTTGCCAGCTTAACATGTCCACCTGTCTGACCCATATAATCTTCTATATCTGAATCATCTTCATCAACATATGGATACTCATAACCCTTTGTAAATTCCCTTAAACCTACTTCTAAATCAAGATTATCTGTCAAAGTATAGAAGAAATCAATCTTGGCTATATGATCGAATCTTACATCTTCTTTTAATTCCCCAGTTATATCTCTATCAGCAGTAGACTGATAGATAAATAATCCATTAATATTTCCTTTTTCCATTGAGTACTTACCTTCAAGACCGAATGAATGCTGTGCATATCTGGATGGGAAGACATACGACTTCTCACCATTTTCAGATTCAATTACTTCATGATTGATTCTGCCAAGATAATATCCTATAAACTCAGCATTTTCAATCTTAGTATTAGCCTCGGCTCCATAGAGAAGACCAAATTGAGGATCTACACCTGATGTACGGTACATATAGACCGCATCGAAATCAACAGCTCCAATATTCAGATTAGATAAATGAACACCAGGTTTAGAGCTACCATTTATTATATAATCATGATAATCGATACTGATCTTGTTTCCAGCACGAAGGGTAGCAGACTTACCACCTGAATAGAATGGTCCCTGAGCCTCAATATAAAATTCATCTAAGTTAAACTTTTCAGCATTTGAAGCATCACGAATACTAATCCAACCAGAATCAAGCGTTTCTAATTCTACATAAGCTTTAAACATATTTGAGGCTAAGATCTCTGTATTTAAATCCAGTTCGGTATATGTCTCAACAAGATTTTCAGGTGTTACTAAAACCTTAACACCCACCTTGCCTCCGTATGTAACAGAGAAGCTAGCTTCTTTCTTAGCTGATTTTTCTAGATCGATATCAGAAACAGAGTTGGAAGATTTAGCAATCCAGATATCATAACCACCTGCACCACCAGGTCTACCAGAAGCGGTCAAGAACATAATCTGACCATTAGTCCATAAACTACGATCATTACCTGTTGAGCTAAGAGGCCATGCAGAATTTTTAGCTTCTCCATCCTCTCCAACTGTAACCCAGATGTCATAACCACCCTGGCCACCGCTTCTATTTGAATCTACATAGAAGATATTATTGGCTTCATCTACAAATACGCTCCATTCAGAACTTCCACTATTGATCTTACCCTCTAGAGGTACTGGAAGTTGCCATTGTCCATCCTTTTTAACTGCTTTCCAGACTCCCCTGTCTCCACTTACTTTCATACCACCATAGACACCATTAGATGCAAGATAGGCTACATTCTCATCTGTGCTCACCCAGATCTTCCATTCCTGATCAGAGCTATTTAATTTATCTAAACTCTGAACATTATCCCACTGCTTTTTCTCTGGATTCCAGGTAGCCATATAAAAATCATAGTTTGAAGAAGAAGTATAACGAGCAAAATATAAATGGTTACCCCTTACAACAGGAGATAGTTCATTCTCAGGGGTATTAATCGGGCCAGGTACTGGCTGTGGGTCTGTCCATGCATCCCCTGTCCATTCACTCTGTACGATATCATAATCATCTGCATAATAGAGTGTACTGGTGGCCTCATCATACCAGGGCATTCTCTGAGTACCGGAGTCATTATGTATAAAAGGCTTAAAATCTTCCCAACTTGCTAATGAAGTTAAGGACAAAGCAAACAACATGATTAAAGTAAAGATCAATACTTTCCTTGTCATTAAAACTCCTCCTTTAATTTACCTCGTAATTCTGATAAACAGTAATTACTATTATTTATAAAAACTAACAAAAATATCATATCCACCAACGCCATTTTCATAATTCAAACCTGTAAAGAACATTAACCTGCCATCTGTCCAAAGGCTCCTCTCGGACAGCTTAGTATTAATAGGACTGCCAAGGTTAACAGCTTTTGCATCGTCATTATCTAAAACCCAGATATCATAACTACCCATTGCGCCCTCACGGTTAGAATTAATATAAATTTTCCCGGAGTTTTCTTCCTTAAAGACACTCCACTCATTAACCTCACTATTAATATCCCCTTCAAGAGGTACAGGAGTTGTCCATTCTCCATTTTCTTTTATTGCTTTCCAGACTCCTCTGCCTCCACGAACATTCTTACCAGCAAAAGAGCTCTGAGATATAAGATAAGCCTCATTCTCATCTTTACTTACCCACAAAGCCCAGTCCTGACCATCACTATTTATTGTCTCCAACTTTGCAGCTTCACCCCAGCTCTGGGTTGTTTGATTCCAGGTTGACATATAAAAGTCATAGTCTGTAGCTGGCGAAAAACTGGCAAAATAAAGGTGATTACCTCTTTTAACAGGACTAACCTGATTTTGCCTTACATTGATACCAGGTATTTCTACCTGAACTGGTTTAGACCATTTATTATCAGCAAACTGAGACTGGTAAAGGTTATAGTCTCTACAGAAATAAAGAGTCTTGCTCTCAGCATCATACCACGGCATGCGGTCAACACTTTCTCCACATTGATCCCATACCTTAGGTTCAGTCCATCCACCAGCCATAACAGGAATACTCATCACAAATAATGCTACTAAAATTAAACCAATTACCTTTTTCATTTTGGCTCCTCCTTTTAGTTTTTTTACCTGCTTTTGATTAATACAAGAAAACTTAATAATAATAAATTAATCACCCCCCAGGTTATAATTATGCTTAGAAATATCCATTCCAATCTATTCCTTTTTCCTTTAAAGCACCTTTTAAGATCTTCCCCTGAACAGATTCGGGAATTTCTATATTTAATAATTCCATAATAGTTGGAGCAACATCAATAATCTCTGCTTCCCCTTTTACTATACCTTTCTTTACTCCTGCACCTGATAAAATAAGAGTTATCTGTCCCTCCTCTGGTCTACCGTGAATTCCTCCACCATTACCTGCCAGGATAGAATAACCTTTATGAGGAACCAGTATAATATCACCTAATGCCTCTGGATCTGCATTTAATGCTCTTATTTCCTTTTCAGTATAAACATCAAGATGCGGGATCTTAAGAAGAATATTTAACAGGGATTGATATCTTTCTTCATTAACTTGACCTTCTCTTAAATAAAGACAAGAACAACCAGACTGGTATAAAACAATATCAGTATCATCTTCAATCTCTGCATTATTAGCTGCAATTTTAAACCCTGCTTTTTCTATTTGATGAATTGGATCAGTTACGATTACCCCGGGTTGTGTATTCTCCGTCATTCCATGGTCTGATGCAATAATAATAGCTGTCTTCTCCTTAATGCCCTTCTCCTCAAGAAAAGAAATCATTTCACCAAGCTCATTATCTATGGAAATTAATAATTCTTTCATTTTTTGACTATACGGGCCATATTTATGACCATATGAATCAGTTCTTACATCATAATAAACTATCAAATCAGGATTATAATTATCAATAGCTTTTTTAAACTGATAGACACTCCTGTCTAAGTAGGCTTCCTCCTGCCTATTTTCTAGCATAAAGTGTGACAATACTACTGTCTTTTTATCCGCTTTTTTTAATACTTCAGAAAGAGTCGGGACTTTAACATCTCTTAGATGGCCAATAATCCGATCCTGGTTTTTATCATATTTACAGTTATTTGGTATACCGGTAACATTGGGATAAGCCCCTGTAACCAGGCTAGTTTGATTGGCTGTAGTTGTAGAGGGGAAAACACCTCTGGCATTGGCATAATATACCCCTTCTTTAACTAGAGACTCAATATTTGGAAGATCGTACATAGCCAAATAGTCATACCTGAATGCATCATAAACAAATAAGATAACATGTTCCACATCAACTTCCCCTTCAGCATAGGTTAAACCACTTGCTAAACAAATAAATAATAACATTATTATTAAACAGAAATTTATCTTCAACTTTACCATCTCCAACGTTTAACGACATTTCAGAAGGGGTAAATCTCCCTCCTCTATAGGTAGGGGTATCAATACTAGAGTTATTCAAAACTTCGATGAGAGTATAACTCTCCTTCTGAAGTCGTTGAATTTAAGAAATAATAACGTAGTTATTATTTCTACTTAATCTTTCAGTAAATACTTAAGGCAATTAGTTAAGAGTTGCTTTACCTTATCATTACTGAAACTTTCATCTAAAAATAAGTTTTTGGCAATATAGATAGAATTCTTTCCTTCTATAATAGCTCCATTTTTATATTCAGGGTGTGATGGCATAGCCCGGAAATCATTATACCACTCACCTAAGATCTTTCCTGATTTGGTTATGCTTATAACCATACCATCATGAGAATCCATCATTATATCGCCGCCAATGTTTTCCCAGATAGGACTATCATCAGTTTTACTAATAAATCCATGTAAGGGACGTAAGTAATTCCAGCCAGTATATTGAATTCCTAAAATTTTCGAAAGGAAATCGGAACTATCTTTAAAATCTGGTTTGATACCAACTTGATTTAAAGCCAGAATCTTACCTCCTTTTAGTACATAAAGCATTAATTGATATTTGTCAGGAGTAGTTATGTATCTTACATCAGGCAAAATTAGTAGTTTAACCTGATCCAAATTAATTTCATTTAACCTACTATACTCAATAACCTGATAGCTATAATTCAACTCTTCAAGTAGTTGAGAGGCATTATCTATACCCTCCTGAAAAGGTAGCTTGAATTTTGCTGACCTTTCTTGCATTTGTTCACTTTTTATTATACCTACATCAACTTTAGGTGAATTAATAAATGGTAGCCTTATCTTTGCTACTAAAGGTAAATGGTCTGAACCTTGACTAGGTAATACTTTAAAAGCATCGATACTTTCATCCAGAACTAGTTCTTCTGAAAGAAAGATATAATCGATTCTAGACTGAGGATTGGCAGATGGAAAAGTAAGCTTTCCATCAATCATATCTTCATAGCTTAATGTTTGATAATTTGAGAACATTTTATATAGACTCTGTGAATCATTAAATTCTCGTGCCATTAACATGATTGGAGCAGTTACTGCATGGTCATTAAAATCCCCGACAATAATGAATGGATTTTTATTTTCATGTGTAATTTCAAGAATATCTTTCACTTGTTTAACCCTAAGTTTATTTTCCTTATGTTCTAAATGAGTTGAAGCAAAATTTACTTTTTTGTCTCCTACTTTTATCTTTGCAAGTAAAAATCCACGTTGTTCGGTAAGAGCTTGTCTACTAAGTTTATAATTCTTAGAAAAAATTATTGGATAACGGCTAAGAATGGCATTACCGTATTCACCACCATAAACAGGCATATTAGCCCCATATACATAGTACATTCCCAATTTTTCAGCAAGATACTTCGGTGTATCAATACCATTAACTCTGGAAGTTTCTTTATCCACTTCCTGTAAACCAATTATATCAGCACCGCTTTCCCTTATAATCTGAACTATTCTGTCTAAGTCAACCCTATCATCCATTCCTTTACCATGTTTGATATTATAAGACATCACGGTTATACCATCAGCAGCCATCACAGTATTCAAGCTGGTAAGTAGTATTATCAAAAAAACTAATATTGGTGTAATTTTTCTCATAATATTCCCCTCTCTTACTACTCCTATTTTTCTTTATAATACTGAGGGTATTTTTCAATCCCCAACTGATCAGCCATCAGTCTGGAAATATCAATAAGATGATGAGTTCCGAGAACATTTTGTGCCCCTGGTCCATAGGCATATATGGGTACCATGCATCCTGTATGATCACCTGTAGTCCAGCCTATGCTAAGATTCTCTCCATTTAAAAGTCCTCTATTAAGGGCAAATCCACCTGTCTGATGGTCGGCGGTAATAATTACAAGGGTATCTTTTGATTTTTTAGCAAAATCAAGTACAACACCAACGGCCTGGTCAAATTCGATTGTTTCATTAATGGTTTTTTCTGGATCATTCAGGTGGCTGGCATCATCTATCCTGCCTCCTTCAATCATCAAAAAGAAACCATTATCATTAGATAAGTATTCTAAGGCACTAGCAGACATTTCCGGCAAACTAGGTTCAAAAGGAGGAAAACGATCATTGATAAAATTCAAATCGCCAAAATTAAATATACCAAGTAATTTCTGAGCATCAGTAACATTTTTCAGTTTTTCGGCAGTATCTATAAAGGTATAGCCATATTCTTCTGCCTGTCTGATCAGACTTCCAGACTTGGGTTTCCTGGTAAAGGGATCGGTCCCAAATATATCCAGACCACCGCCCATCAAGAGATCAATATCCTTATTAATTAAGTCTGCAGCAATCTCTTTTTCATTTTTTCTGGAGATATTATGAGCCCCAAAAGCTGCAGGAGTAGCATCAGTCAGGCGGGTAGTTGTAACTAACCCTACTTTTTTACCCATTTCCTTGGCCAGTATTAATAAACTCTTTAATTTCCTTCTCTCAGGATCTAAAGCAACATAATTATTATTGGTCTTAACCCCTGTTGCTAAAGCAGTACCTGCTGCAGCCGAATCCGTAACCAGATTATTAGCAGAATGAGTTTTTAAAAAACCGGTATACTTTAACTCATCTAGATTTAATAAACCATCTGCCCCTTGACTGGCAACCCTGGCAGCTGTTACCTGTTCGATTCCCATTCCATCACCAATCATCAATATTACATTTTTAACCGGGTTATAATAGGCAGACACCTGAACACTAAACAACAAAATAAGGAACGTAAATAAATAAATAAACTTACATCTCTTTTTCATATCAATTTCCTCCATTCTAGAGAAAAATTTAGTCTACTGTTTTACTCGAACTTCAGCAATTATAGGAAAATGGTCAGAACAATAACTTTCAACAACTTTAAAATTAATTACTTCCACATTTTTCGTTGTAAATATGTAATCAATCCTTACATTAGGAACCGTATCCCTATAAGCAAAGGTATAACCCCTTTTAGTAATTTCGTCAGTTTTGAGTTTCTGTTGCCAGCTAATAAAAGCATCTACTAGTCCCTCTTTAATAAACTTTTGAACTTCAGGTTTATCGGGGGTTGCATTAAAATCCCCTAGCAGAATAGCTTTATCATCAGGATTGATATTTTCTAATATCTCACTTACCTGTATTAATCTCTCCGCATCAACAAGCCCTAAATGAGTACTAATTAATTTTAAGTTATACCCACCTAAATCTACTGAAGAAACAACCGCTCCACGGGGTTCTTTAGAACTGGTTAAGTTTTGATTATAACTTGTTATTATCGGATATTTACTAAGTACACCATTACCAAATCTCCCACCCAAAATTTTTACATTAGCCTGATAGCAGTAATGATAACCTATAATCTTAGCAAGTCTTGCTGTCTGATCGACCAGATGGCTACGAGGCATATTTTTATCAACTTCCTGTAAGCCAATAAGATCAACACCCTGGTTCTTGATTAGTTCTGCTATCCTTTCTAAATCTGTCCTGCCATCCATCCCTTCACCATGACGAATATTAAAACTCATAATCTTTATTGTTTTCATTTAATCATCTCCAGGCCAAAAGAGATTATTTTCTGTTAAACCTAACTTTAAAAATATACCCCGTCCGTAATCAATCTTACCTACCCAGTCCAGGAGGTGAGTATCACTCCCAAGAGAAAATCTAACTCCCCTGGATATTGCTTTCTTAACAAATTCAATATCTGGTGCAGAGGTAGGGTTATGAATCTCAATGGCAACATTATTTTCTATCGCCTGTTGAATTACTTGTTCCTGCCATTCTTCATCAAAAAAACGTTCCCTGACCTTCCTTTCCAGTTCTCTGCGTTCAGCAAAAGACAAACCTTTTACCCATTCAGCTGGCCAGGGGAAATATCCCATAATATGACCAGCTATATCTGTATAGGGCGTCTGAATTAGTTTCAGAACTTCATCTTTAAATATATTCCAAAGCCCGGAATCATAGAGGGAAAAATCTGAAAAATCAATCCCTGAAGGAAATGAATGAACACTCCGAATAATAAAATCAAGCATCTCATCTATTTCCTCGTTAATATTAATCGGGACTGATGTTTCTATTCCCGCAAATACTTTTACTTTACATAAAGCTGCTTGTTCCCTGATATTCTGAATATGCTTTTTAAGTTCAATTATACCCTGTTTTAATTGTAGTTCATCATGAGGATCAAAATGGTCTGTAATAGCAATCGCCCTTAATCCGCATTTTTCAGCCATAGATAAAACCTCTTTAATCGTTCCCTCTCCATCTGAAAAACGGGTATGAATATGAAAATCTACATCACAGAACATTATTCCTTAACTCCGCTTAAATTAATACCTTCTACAAAATAGCGCTGGGCAAAGATAAATATTATTATTATAGGCAAAAGTGACATTAATGATGCCGCATATACCAAGTTTGGATATTGTTCATACTGACCGTTAAACATCGGTATAGCTATGGATAAAGTCCTTAGTTTCTCTGAATTAATAATCATTAAAGGCCAAATATAAGAATTCCAATGACTAGTAAATGAAAACAGGGTTAAAGTTGCTACAGCAGGTTTACAGAGTGGAAGAACTATATTATAAAAAATCCTGAACTCTGAACAACCATCTATTCTAGCAGCATCTAGCAAGGCATCTGGTATTGACATGATAAACTGCCTCATCAAAAAAATACCAAAAGCACTACTAAGACCAACAACTATTAAACCTGTATATGTATTAATTAAACCTGCTTTAAAAGCCATAACATAAAGAGGAACTATGGTTACAGGATACGGTATCATCATAGTAGCCAAAATCATTCCGAATAAGAACTTAGCCCCCTTGAATTTATATTTAGCAAATCCGAAACCAGCCATAGCCGCTGTCAATACTGTAACAATCGTTGGGATGATGGTTACAAAAGCAGTGTTTAAATAATATCTGGCAAAAGGAATCTTCTTAAATACCTGTATAAAGTTCTTAAAAGTAGGTTCTTTCGGAATAAAGGTAGGGGGAGATATCATTATTTCTTTAAGGGATTTAAAAGCCCCTAATACCATCCATAAAAAGGGAATCATCATTAATATTCCCACGATAGTCAATAATAAATAGATAAATATCTTTCCTATTACCCCTTTATAATTTTTAGCAAGTTGACTATCACTTTTATTTCTATTCATAAGAAACATTCCTCCCTAACAGCTTCCAGTTAATCAAGGTAAAAATTACTGTAACTATAAATAAGAACATAGACATAGCAGAAGCATATCCCATTCTTAAATCGGTAAAGCCCCGTTCAAAAATATAATATACAAGTACAAGACTCTTATCTACAGGCCCACCCTGGGTCATAATATTAACCTGAGAAAAGACCATAAAAGCCCCCATCGTTGTTGTAATCACAATAAAAAGAGTAGTGGGTTTTAACAATGGTAAGGTTATATACCAGAAAGACTTCCATTTCCCAGCCCCATCAATTTGAGCCGCTTCATAATAGCTTCGCGGAATACCCTGCAAAGCAGCCAGATAAATTATCATCTTACTCCCGACAGCTAACCAGACCCCGATAATAATAAGAGCCCACATAACCGTATTAGGATTACCTAACCAATTTACTCTATTGAAACCCAGTAACCCTATTAACGAGTTCATAACTCCAATTCGAGGATGATATATCCACATCCAGATTACCGAAGCAACGGCAATAGGTGTAACCACAGGTAGATAAAATAATGTCCTGAAAAATACTATACCTTTTATTTTAGTATTTAACAAAAGTGCAAGAAGCAAAGAAAATACTACTATACCAGGAATGATTCCCAGGGAATAAATTGCTGTATTTTTAACAGCTGTCCAGAAACGTTCATCATGTATCATAGTTATATAGTTTTGCAGACCAACAAATTTAGCTTTAGGCGAAATAATACTCCACTTATGAAAACTTAACCAGATTCCCACTACTGCAGGAATAAAGGTAACCATCATATAGAAAAGGAAACCTGGTGCAATAAAAATGTATGGTGCTAAAACTCTCTGCCATTTATTATATTTTTTCCGCCACACTCATTTTCAGCCTCCTTAATTTATGGAGAAGGGTTTAACCCTTCTCCATATTAAAGTCTATTCTGCAGCTATAACTTCTCGATAGATCTTTTCAGATTCTTTTACCAACCAATCAAAGGCGGTTCTAGCATCCTGTCCCTCAATTGTTACCTTTTGAACTGCTTTTCGTACAGCGGTATCCATCTGAATCCATGCTTCAAAAGGATATGGAATTGCATTTTCAAGGGAATTAAGAGGTGCCTCTAATAAAGGTTCATTCTCTAATATAGTTTTATCACCTAAAAGAGCCTTTCTAGCAGGTAATTCACCGGTCTCCATTGCCCACTTAAGCTGAGCTTCTTCAGAGGTAAGAAATGCTATCCATTTTGTAACAAGTTCCTTATTCTCTGTCCTCTTGCTCATAACATAGGCCCAATTGGTAACAACATTAGTCTTTTTGCCCCCCTTTTCTAGAGCAGGTAATTCAGCAATACCGATCGAGAGATCCGGATGAGTGTTCCTAAAACTACCTAACATAGCTGGATGGGCAACTACCATACCTAGTTCACCTTGTCTGAAGGCTGTCCAACGGGAACCGAAATCAAGATCCTCAACTCCATATTTAACTACCCAATCGGTAGTAAATTTAAAAGCTTTATATGCTTCTTCATTATCGAAAAGCGCCTTTCCATCTTTCATAAATTCCGTTCCTGTTTGAGCAATAAATGCCCAGATAGCAGGACCATAACTACCATGAGCAAGTCCCATTTTTGTAGTCATTCCACTTTCATCACGTTTATGTATTTTTTGTGCATAAGCAATTAATTCATCCCATGTCTCAGGAGCTTTAGTTAGATTCTCTTCTTTAAAGATTTCAGTGTTATAAAAGAGGACGATTGTTTGGATATCTGTTGGTAGAGCATAATACTTTCCATCTGCCTTAAAGTATTTAATAGTCCCAGGTATAAAATCTTTTTCAATCTGTTCATAAGATATTACATTTTCATTAAGAGATGCTATTACTTCCCATTTAACATATTTAGGTACATCTGTTGAACGGATTTGGAAAATATCAGGTCCAGACCCAGCAGCTAATGAAGGAAGTAATTTAGTATAATAATCACCTAATGGAACTGACTGAATATCAATCTCAACATCATACTGCTTTTCAAATTCCCTGGCAAACTGTTTTACCATTTCTAATCTCGCTGGAGAATGATGCTGCCAATGAACTATTTTTGTTTTGGCAAATACACTTAAAGAAAACAATGCCAGACTCAAAACCATAACCAACATAACAAAAAAAATCCTTCTTTTCACATGAAAACCTCCTTAAATTTTTTGAAAAATTATTTATTAAAATGACTTTAATAATTATCAATTTGATTATAGCATTAATGAAGTTACATGTCAATTTATATTTTTTATTATATAATGATATTGCTTCTTGTTGAAAAAGGTAATTATTTAACGTTAAATTTCCCTAAGACTTAGATACTAAACAATAAAAGTCGTTTAAAAATCTTTAGAAAATGAATTTAAAATGTATATCAGAGTTATAGAATGTGAAAAATTGTATACATTTTTAAGTCACTTAACTTTTGTTATAATAAAAATACTTTATTTAAAAAAGAATAGAGATAATTTCCTATTAGGGATTTTATCTCTATTCTTTCCAGTTGAATTTAAACTTTCATCAATACATTTTAATTACCTAAACACCCCGTGGTGTATAGTGTGTATGGAGCAATTTATGAGCAAGATGACTACCCGGTTCTCCCAAATATTCTGCATATAATTGTTTCACTTCTGGATTTTCATGAGATTTACGATACTCATGTGCTAGATCTGTTTTATAGATGGCTTCCATCCGTTTTTTTATTACATCCATATTAGTTGGGATAGGTTGACCTCCTCCTCCAATACAGCCACCTGGGCAGGCCATTAGTTCGATAAAATGATATTTTTTACCATTTCGGATCATATCCATTAACCGTCTAACATTTGCTAAACCATGAGCTACGGCAACGTTCAGGTTCATCTCCCCAATTTGTACCTCTGCTTCTTTAATACCCTCAATACCTCTAACTGGGAGAAAATCCAATCCCGGTAATTCTTCACCTGTCAAAATTTCGTAAGCAGTTCTTAAGGCTGCCTCCATAACCCCACCGGTCGCTCCAAAGATGACAGCAGCTCCAGAGGATGAACCCATCAATTTATCATATTCTTCTTCCTCAAGATTAACTATATCTATTCCCATCTCTTTAATCATCAAGACTAGTTCTCTGGTAGTCAGTACATAATCCACATCGTCATCCATTTCTGGTCTTCTAGCTTCGTATTTTTTCGCTGTACACGGCATAATAGAGACTACTACAATATCTTCTTTAGGGATATTATTTTTTTCTGCATAATATGATTTGACCATTGCTCCTAGCATCTGTTGAGGTGACTTACATGTTGAAACATTATCAAGAAGCTCTGGATAGAAATGTTCGATAAATTTAATCCAACCCGGACTACAGGAAGTTAAGAGAGGTAATTTACCTCCACTCTTAATTCGGTTGATTAGTTCTGTACCTTCTTCCATAATAGTTAAATCAGCCGAAAAATTAGTATCAAATACTTTATCAAAACCCAACCTTTTTAAAGCATTTACCATCTGCCCGGTAA
Source organism: Halanaerobiales bacterium (assembly GCA_023128035.1). Next base: position 29,529 of record JAGMES010000019.1, read on the forward strand.
TAACAGTCCCTGGTGGCAGGCCAAAAGATTCAGCCAATGCAACTCTGACAGCAGGCGCAGTCTGAACAACTACATGTTTGGTAGGATCGTGGATAGCATCCCAGACTGACTCATAATGATATACTTCATGAAGAGCACCAGTTGGACAGGCGAGAATACATTGACCACAATTAACACATTCTAGATTACCCATTCCCTTATTTTTAAAGGTTGTGATAATGGTATCTGGCCCTCTGTTTGCTTTAGTAAAAATGCCAATACCCTGAACCTCTTCACATTTCCTCACACAACGACCACAAGAGATACATTTGTTAGGCTCCCTAACGATAGAATAGCTAGATCTATCTTCTTCTAAACCTTTGTCAAGAGCTTTTAAGCGAATTTCTCTAACTCCTAACTCATTAGCCAAGCTTCGTAGCTCACAGTTATCTCCACGAGAACAAGTCAAACAGTTCAATCTACAGTCAAGATCATGGGAAGCGATCATTAATTCAAAGATGGTTTTCCGAGCCTCTTTAACTTTTGGGGTATGGGTTCTAACAACCATCCCCTCTCTAACTTCTACAGCACATGACGGCTGTAAGAGTCTTTCATTCTCCACTTCCACCACACAAAGCCTGCATCCACCATAAATTGATAACTCTTCTGAATAACATAAGGTAGGTATTTTGATATGAGCCATTTGGGCAGCCTTTAAAATGGTAGTTCCTTCGGGAACCTGTAGTTTCTGACCATCAATTGTAATATTTATCATCAATTCGGTCGCCTGGAAACCTCCGACTTCTAGTCGAGGGAGGAAAGGCGACGGTTCACCTACCTTTCTTAGAAAAAATTTCTTGATAAATACACACTTTACATGTATAATATATGTAGGAGGTGTGTATAAATGAAACGTGTTCAAATACATTTACCAGAAACACTTATAGAATTGCTTGATAAAGATGGTAAAACAAAAGGTATCTCTCGTGCTGAAATGATTCGGCGTATTTTAGATGCTTATTACGAAAAGAGAGGTGAGTAAATTGCACATTGCCCTTCACCACATAGAGTTGTATAAACCATCAAGAACTAAACAAGAAAAATTACATCTTCTTCAAATAAACTGGAACAAAGGTATCAGATCAGGCCTTAAGATTATCAAACATCGGGGTTTTACCTCGTACACTAAGAGCCACAAACAAGTATATAGAGTGCTGCGTAATAACTTTGATCTGCCTTCTCAGGTTGCAGTTGAATGTAACCGCAAGGCAATTGAAATCGTCAAAGTAAATGATATTTCTCAGTTTCAAAGTAACGTACCAGTCAGGCTAGTTATCGATAAGTCTTTTTACATTATTGAAAAAGAAGGACGTTATATTGCTAAAATAATGACTCCAGCAGGTAATATTTTCTGCCCTCTTGCCTTTGGTAATTACCAGCGTAAATATCTAACTGATAAAAGCTATTGCATCAAAACTGCTGAGTTATATCAGTCTAAAGGCGAATGGTATCTTAATTTAGTTCTTAAATATCAACAAGAGGAGAAGACTCCCGAAACTGTTCTAGGTATTGATTTAGGAATAGTCAATATTGCTACTATTTCTGTGCTTGACAAGAATAAAACTCTTTTACATACTGAAATGTTTTCAGGTCGTGAACTTCGATTCAAACGCCTTCGCTATCGTCAAAAACGACGATTGAAAAGTAAGAAGGCTGGGAGTAGAAAAGTATCCTCTATCAAAGAAGATAGGATCTGTATAGAAGTTAACTTCCATATTGCAAATAAAATCATTGAAGTTGCTAAGGTACATAAATCTCTAATTATTTTAGAAGACTTGAAACATATCAGAAAGAATGTAACTGTTGATAAAGCCAAACTTTCAAACTATGAGAAAAATTCTTGGGCTTACTATCAACTTAAAGAGTTTGTCAAGCATAAAGCAAGTCTAGAAGGTATTCAAGTAATCGAGATTAACCCATATAATACTTCAAAAATCTGTTCAATATGTGGTAAAAAGGGTCAAAGAATCACTCAAAATCTTTTTAATTGTCCTAACGGACATAGGCACAACGCTGATAAAAATGCAAGTATCAACATAGCTGCAAAAGGATTGCAGCATGTAGGGTAACCTACAGCCCCAACGATTTTAATCGTTGGGATAGGCTGAAAAAGCTTCACTAGTCAACCAGCCTGCTTTCTTTCCCGTTCTCCGAATCACCAATATGTAGGTTCGGGAAGGTGCAAATCCTTGAAGTTAGATCTCACTGAGTGTGGTCGTACACTTCAAGCTTCCGACTTTAGTCGGGAGAAGTTGACTCTGTTTACCCCCTTACCAATAACTCTTCTTCATATTTTTCTAATATTGAACAGATAAAGCATAAAGATGTCTGGCCCAAACCACAACGAGCAACCAAATACATGTTTTTACCTAGATCTTTAATCAGTTGAATCTCTTCAGCAGTAAAACCACCTTTTTTAGCTGCATCCTTCAACATATGATAGACCTGCTTATTTCCTTCACGACATGGAAAACAGGTTCCACAAGTCTCATCCATAAAAAATATAGAAACATTTATCAATAAATCTAATAATTCATGCCCTTCAGAAACCACGATTATCGCACCAGAGCCCAACCCACTGCCATTTTCAGCTATATCTTCATAGGTATAAGGGATATCCAATTGCTCTTCTGCTAAGATAGCTGTTGATACTCCTCCAGGGATGATAAATTTAAGTTTCCCATTGACTCCTTTTCCAAATTCATCAATAATCTCTCTAAGAGTCATCTTCCCAAATTCAACTTCATAAACTCCAGGTTCTTTTACATCTCCACTTAGGCAAACTAACTTGGTTCCTTTACTCTTCTCAGTTCCCATACTTGCATATTTATTTCCACCTTTTGATAAAATTTCTGCCGCTGCTGTTAGTGTCTCAACGTTATTAACCACAGATGGTTTATCAAATAGACCCTTCTGAATGGGATAAGGGGGAGTCATTCTAGATATGCCTCTCTTACCTTCAATCGAGTTGATTAATGAGGTCTCATCCCCACAGACATATGCTCCTCCACCTTTAACCAACTGGATGTCAAAATTAAAATTACTTCCTAAAATCTTCTCCCCCAAAATATTTTCTTCTTTGGCCAAGTGAATAGCATCCATAAAAATATTAATGGCTTTTGCATATTCACCTCGAATATAGATATAACCTTTTTTGGCTCCGATTGCATATCCCGCTATAATGATTCCTTCCAGAACCTGAAGTGGAGTATTTTCCAATAAGAAACGATCTTTAAAGGTTCCAGGCTCTCCCTCATCTGCGTTACAGATGATATATTTCTCATCACCAGGCTCTTTAAGAGCCAATTCCCACTTTAAACCTGTAGGGAAACCTGCACCACCACGTCCCTTAAGACCAGATGTTTTAACCTCCGCTATGACATCTTCCTTATCCATCTGTAAAACTTTTCGCAAGATAGGAAAATCATAGTGAGTAATATCCGCAGTAACTTTACTTTTCAAAAATAGGGTTTCAGCCATTATCTCAACCTCCTTACAAACATTCCTTCAATATTTTTAACGCTGCTGTTTTACCTACATGGGTGTAGATCTTATCGTTGACCATCATCACTGGACCTTCACCACAATGACCGAGACATTCTACTACTTCCAAAGTAAATCTCTTATCCTCAGTGGTTTGACCACTCTCTACACCTAGATAATCTTTAATAGCTTCCACCATGTCTCCAGAACGATTCAAATGACAGGAAATACTGTTACAGACTCGAATAATATACTTTCCCGTAGGTTCTGTGTGGAACATAGAATAAAAACTAATAACTCCATAGACTTTAGTTTTGGTCATCCCATACTCTTCAGCTAATTTCTCAATCTCACTTTCGGGAATATACCCATAAGTCATCTGAACGTTGTGCAATTTCTCCATTAACCGACCATCATTCATTTGTAAGCCCCCTTTGAAATGTTGGTAATGTATTTATCTGGTAATCGTAAAACTTCTATATATAAGCTAGATGTTTTATTTGATCTCATTTATCTTTTCATCTTAATTTAATTGCAAATAACGTGCCAACTTCAGTTAATGGAAAAAAACTTTTTTTAGAAATCTCTCTGACCCCCTGTCATTACTAACCTTTCAATAAAAAAATCTCTCATAAAGAGAGATTTATAGACCAAACACGATAAGTTAATATTTAGTTATTAATGCATTCTGGCATTAGAAAGTTATTTTTCTCTTATAGTAATTCAAATTTCTTAGCTGATATATGCCTGCCATCAAACCATGTCTCCACCCAATCTACGAAAATTGAGAAACCCCTTAATGCATAAATACATCACATAAATGCACCCTCGCATTAAGAAAAATATTTCTTCATCTTACGCACCACCGTCGATTGATTAACTCCTAATTTTTCAGCCATCTCATAAGTAGATTTACAAGATTTTTTAACAAGTTGCAGAAGTTTTTTCTCCACTTCTGTAACTGCTTCCTCTAAAGGTATCACTTCATTGATCATTATGGTTGATCTACTTTTAGTCTTCAAATCTAAGTACTCCTTAATCTTTTCTGCAGATATTACTCTTTCTTCACTGGTAACAACTATCCTTTCCATTAGGTTTGCTAATTCTCGAATATTACCTGGCCAATGATATTGGATCAACAATTTTTCAGCATCAGAGCTACTTGTAATATTTTTCTCATATTTATGATTATTTTGGTTAAGCCAGTATTTGACTAATGGTAAGATATCCTCTTTACGAAAGCGCAGACCTGGAATAAAGATTGGCACAACGTTTAATCTATAATATAGGTCTTCTCGAAATTGTTTTTCCAGAATCATTTTCTTTAAATCCCGATTAGTAGCAACAATCAAACGAAAGTCAACTTTTATTTTTTCTACTCCTCCCAATCTGGTTATCCAATGCCCCTGCAATACCTGTAATAATTTTACCTGTAAGTTTAAAGGCATTTCCCCGATCTCATCCAGAAAAAGAGTTCCTTGATGAGCAAGTTCGATCAAACCTGGCTTTCCGTCTCGTTTCGCTCCACTGAATGCTCCAGTCTCATATCCAAATAGTTCAGATTCCAGAAGAGTTTCAGGGATGGCGCCACAGTTAATCTTAACAAAATTATTCTTGCGACCACTCTGCTCATGGATATATGAGGCGATCACTTCTTTGCCTACTCCAGACTCCCCTGTGATCAAAACATTTGATGAAGTTCTAGCGATTTTACAAGCCAGTTTTAAGATTTTTTTCATTGCACTAGAAGTGTACACTATGTGGCCTGGCCCTTCCTGTAATTCTACCTGATCCCGTTTTCTGATATATTGACAGATCTTCTGGCCCTCTTTTGCTTGCATCTCTAATTCATTCAATAAACAGATATCCCTAGTGTTAACCAATACCCTAAGAACATTGTTCTGTTCATCAAAAATTGGAGTAGCACTAGCCAAAATCTGATTACCATTCCAGGTATTTTGCACCAATGTAATACTCCTTCTCTCATGTAGAGCTAATGTTGATACTGCTGGATAGACAATTCGCTCTTTCTCCAGATCAAGAATTTTTTTTCCAACGATATCTTCAGCGGTGAGTCCTAGTATCTTTAAATAGGAATCATTTACCCGTTCAATCACCATCTCTTGATTAATTACAACCATTCCATCATACGAAGAATTTATCAAAGTATCTAACTGCTTATTCAAATTTTGTACCTCTTTGATCTCCTGACGTTTTGTCGTCAATAGATAAGATAAGCACATCTCAACCTCTGCTATCCCCTGATAAACTGCAATAGCTTTCTCTTTACAAGAGGAGTAACCACAAGCACCACAATTTAAAAGATCATCATTAGTGAATTTGTTAGTAAGATTTAAAATTCTCCAGATATCTCTTTCAGTCGGTTGGGATAATGATTTGTAATCAGGGTGAAAATTGGCAGATAAATCTAAATTGCGGGATAGTTGATATGAATAGGTTCCTATATTGGGAAAAACACAATCTTTTTGCTTAATATATAACTTAACTGCCTTCTCCTTTTTAAAATAACTTTCACGGGTTAAATCAACACCATTTATACACCCATCACAATATAAAATATCAACAAACTTAGGCTGTATATCTCCTTTGACAAGACTATCAAATAATTCAAATACTTTTGCCGAACCTTCAACATTGATATACCCCTCAGAAAATAAATGATATTTATCTATAACACCATCCAACAAACCACCAGCTAACGGAATCTTTCGGGCGGCTTTAGTAATATATAAAATTTGCTGGTCTTTTTCTAATTCTTTTTCTTCAAAAATCTTTTTTTTATGCTCCAGTTCTCCTAAATTTCTACCCGTCAATTCCTCCCCCAGTTCAACTAATTCACTAAAAGTTAAAATAGCGTCAATGGTTCTCTCCCTCTCTACTTCTTTTTTCTTGGCCAGACACGGTCCGACTAACACCACTTTTGTTCCAGGAGGTTCACTCATGCTAATATATCGAGATAGTGCTACCATGGGAGATACTACCTGGGCCAGATTAGCTACCAGACTAGGATAATATTTCTCAATTAAATTTACGATAACCGGACAGGCAGAGCTAATTAACAGATCATTTTCTGTACTCTGCAGATTTTTTTTAATTTCCTCAATAACAAGTTGAGCCCCCCAAGCTACTTCATAGATCTTGGTAAAGCCCAAATCAGTCAAATATTCTATCCATTGAGAAAATTCTAACTCTGTATCAAAAGCCGGAAAACTAGGGGCCAGTCCTATAACTACCCTCTCTTTCTGCTGCAAATACTCCTTAACCAAATCTTTATAGTCTAAAACTTTTTTAGCCTTTTGCGCACAAATACGAACACAGTTTCCACAATGAATGCAGCGTTCTTCTAAGACTTCAGCTTGGCCATTTGATACCCTCACAGCTTTTACTGGACAGTTACGCACACAGGCATAACATTCATGACAAGAATTTTTGATAGTTTCAATTAGTCCCATTAAACTTTCCTCCCCCTGATTAGACTACCGACAACTGAGGTCAGCCATCTGGTGTTTATACTAGTGTATGAGTTTTGGGGGGAGAAAATTAGTATATCTAGGAAAAGTTGAAGACTTCAAGAATAATCTTTTGACAAGACATCACCTCTATACACTCCATCATGGTAATACCTCACCATAGCATATTACTTTATCTACATTAGCTTTGGGTGGGTTTTCAAACATCCTATTACTTTTGGTACTTCTTCGCGTTTAACTTCTCTTATAAAAAGTTAGACCGTCTTTTCTAGCCAACTATCCTTATATATTTCATATTTAGCCAAAATTTTTATTTTTTTAAAAGGTATAAACGATATAATGTTGAGTATTCATATTGCAACTTAGAAATACAATTAATAATGGAGGTGTAAAACTACAATTTTATTCATGAAAAACAAGGAGGATTTGAGATGTTAAAAAACAGATTAATATTATTCTATTGTTATTTATGATTTGTTTTATAATAGGAAGGATTTCTGAAGCTACAGATTTAGTTAAACCTATGGTGGTTGCAGGAGGTTCTCATACGGTAGCATTAAAATCTGATGGAACCGTCTGGACTTATGGATCTAATTCTTCTGGTCAACTAGGGGATGATACCACTATTTGGAGAACAACACCAGTTCAGGTATCAAATCTTACTGATATCACTGTTATTGATGCTGGATTTCTTCATACTATAGCATTAAAATCAGATATGACCGTGCAAACTTGGGGAAATAATAACTATTGGCAATTGGGTGATCAAGTATTCGCTAATAAGACACAACCCGTACAAGTATTAAATTTAAATCTTGGGTCATATGTAGAAAATTCTATATCACCATTATCAGCGAGATATTGCTACACTGTTGTTAAGAAAAAAGACAACACTTTATGGTCATATGGATTGAATGATAAAGGTCAGTTAGGTGATGGTACAACAATCCTTAAAGCAACTCCTACTCAAGTCGATAATGGATCAATTTGGAAACAGTTATCTGCTTCTTACAAACATACAATTGCACTTAAAGAAGATGGTAGTTTATGGTCATGGGGATGTAATTCATTTGGTCAGCTTGGTAATGGCACATACAGTAATAAATGTTATCCTATTTGTGTAATGTCAGCAGATGTTTTTTATATTTCATAAAATACCTATTTTGTGATTTATCTTTTAACTAACATTTCTAATTGAAACCGTAGTTCTAAGACCAACAATCATAATTATGGCAAGACTTTCACAAATATCTTTGAATAACATCTGCTAAGTCATAACTCAATCTTTTTCAAATCCATCTCTTGTAGCAACATTCCTAACAGTATTAAAGTAGCTCCAAAAGCTCCTTTTGTACTTAACACTTCTCCAAGAATAATATAACTAAATATTCCCGCAAATACAGGCTCTGCAGTATATATTAAAGCAGTATGTGTTGGACTGGTATATTTTTGAGCGACATTTTGGACAATATAAGCCCCTGAAGTACATACCACGCTTAATATGGCAATATTAATCCATACCTGATTATTAGTAGGTATAGTAGGAGATTCTATAGCAAATGATATTAACAAACTAAATAATCCAACAACTCCCAACTGTATCACTGCAAACGGTATCGATTTTACCTCTACTGTAAACTTACCCACAAGTATTATATAAATAGCAAATATTATAGCACAGAAAAACGTGTATATATCACCAATATTTATCGCAGAAATACTTTTATTCAAAGTTAACATTCCTAACCCTATAAAGGCCAAAATCACACTTATGATAGTTTTTTTATTAGGAATATTTTTCATTAGCAAAGAAGAAAAGATTGGAACTAAAACTACACTAAAACCGGTAATAAACCCTGATTTAGAAGCTGATGTGTAAACTAATCCCATTGTTTGAAAAGCAAAACTTCCAAATAGAATAACCCCTAGAATTATTCCATATATCAAAGTCTTTTTATCTATTTGCGCCATTTCTTTTATGAAAATAATAGATGATAAAATAAACGCTATAAAAAATCTGATAGCTAAAAAATTAAAGGTAGGTATTTCTTTCAATGAACTTTTTGTTAATATAAAAGATGCTCCCCACCCTATTGTTACAAGTAATAACGCCAGATCTGCCTTCAATTGTCTTGACATATTAAACCCCCTTGATAAATGTATCAATCTACTCTAATATATATACTCCATTTATTTGTTCTCTGCCTTTGTAAGATGTTAAATTATCAGGAGGGTTCTTTTGTATTTTTTACAATGATATATCCATGAGATTATGTATCCTAATAGCAATTGCAAGTTCCTCATAAAAATGCTCAATATCATAATCTTTGCTCAATATCTTATATATCTTATCAATTCTATATCTTGTAGTATTGCTATGTTGAAATAACTCTTCTGCAGTAGCTTTGATATCGCCATTGTTTTCAATATATATCATTGCTGTTTTTAATAACTCTGTATCATTCTTTCTATCATAAATTAGTAACGGTGTTATCATTTCATCATAATATTTTTGAATCCAGGGATTATCAATAAGAGGTAACAATATCTTATTAGTTCCAATTTTATCGAAAAATGAAATATCTTTTTTATATGTCATGGAATATTTGAAAGCATACATACTTTCCTTAATAGAAAAATTTAATTCCTCTAATTTCTCATGGAAACCGCTTATTCCCATGATATAATGTTTAGGACTAAAACCTAACATTTCTAATCTTCGTAAAATATTTTTTGTAACTTCATTTAGATCAATATTTTCATATGTATCAATAATTAAATATCCATCTTTGTATGGAATGATTTTGCAAAATTTATCAAACAATTTATCGTTTTCTTTCTTTATAGAAAATCCTGTGGTTATAGTTTCGTCACCATCTTTTCTCTTACAAAAAACTACTATATGCTTTTCTCTAAAATCTCTATTAATTTCATACGCGATTTTTTTAATGATCACATTGTTTATATTACTGTATAAAATATTATCTATTTTTAATTCTAAAATTTTACTTTCTTCTTTTTCACTGATAGCATCCAAAATACTTGTAATAACATCTTCGAAATATACTTCGCTAAATATCATAATAGGAAATGATTTACTATTGGCAAGCTCAATAACATCATCAGGCAATTTATCAAAATAGATATTTTTTATTGCTAAACCACTTACACCTACCAAAATCAATTTTTCTACTATTTCGTACAGTTCTTCAACCTTATCTTTAATAATAAGCAATGTGCTTATTACAAACTCACCTTCAACAAAATTTTCTTCTATCATCTCCTTCGTTTCATAATCTAAAATTCCAACCTTTTTTATCTTATTGCAATCCCCTGTTCTACCAGCTATAACTTTGAAATCTTTAAGTTTTTCTAATCTCAGAACCTCTTTTAAAGTGATAGTCATTAAAAATTCCTCCTACACTCAATTTTACTAGCTAATCTTAATCCTAATTCTAATTTAATTATAGCCTAAGTAATAACGACTATACACATTAAAATCGAAATAATAACAAAGTTATTATTTCTTAAGTTTAACGACTTCAGAAGAAACTTTGAACTCCCACTGAAGTTTCAAATTTATTGCAAGACTTCTACCCCCACCTATAGAGAAGGGGGACTTGCCATCTTCCAATTTTGAGGTAACAAATCCCCAAATATAAAAACCTCCACTATGGAAGGTTTTTATAATTTACTTCTTCTTCAGAATGCAATACAAATTTTTCTCTTCTAACCATAATCTCAAGAGCTTTCTCTACTTTACTTAGAGGCTTAATCTTAATATCATTATGATTAACCATAATATCCAGTTGAACACCATGATAATTAATCTTAAAACTTAGACTATTCCATTGTTCAGGCAATTTTGGATTAATTGTGAGCATACCATCTACTATTCTCAGACCACCAAATCCATGAACAACCGCCTGCCAGATTCCACCCTGAGCCGCTGCATGTAGACCATGGTCACTATTGCCCATATTATTACTAAAGTCAATATTTGCAGCTTTAGAAAAATATTCATAAGCTTCTTTGGTTAAATCTATTTCTGCCGCAAATGCAGAGTGAATCGCAGCACTTAATGAAGAATCATGCATTGTTTTTGGTTCATAGAAATCCCAATTAGTCTTTTTAATTTCTTTACTATATTTATCAAATAGTAAATATAAGAGCATGACGACATCAGCCTGTTTTAAGACCTGTGATTTAGTTACTTCTTCCCAGCCTATATATCCTACTAAACCTCCCTTTAAGTTGCGATAATATAAGACATCAATCTCTTTTTGATCTAAGAAGTTATCAAATTGAATTAATAGACCATCTTCTCTTTGATTTAATTTAATTTTATCAGCAATTTCTAACCATTTATCAAATTCTTCATCTAAAAGGTTCAGTTTCTCTTGAAGTTGGTCATATTTATTCCATTCTTTAAGCTGTTCTCTTAATTGAGCAGCTTTTATTAATTGATATTGAACTAATCTGTTAGTATAATAATTATTATTTACAAATTCACTATACTCATCAGGGCCAATCACCCCCCTAATCTCAAAGCAATCCCCCACAGCATTATACTCCACTCTGCTGGCCCAATATCTTGAAGTCAAGAATAGAATCTCAGCCCCATAATCAACCAAAAAATCACGATCTTTTGTAATACTATAATAGTTCAAAATAGCATAAACAACATCAGTAGTAATATGCTGTTCAGTCTCACCACACCAGATTCTTGTAGGTTTTCTAGTCTTTAAATCTAAGGCACCCCATTTAGGTGTAGTTTCTTCACCAGAATCTGTACTTTCCCAAGCATACATTGCCCCCTGATAACCATTATCTTTTGCCTTCTTCATAGCTCCTGGGAGAGTGTTGTATCTATACTTCAAAAGATTTTTCCCCACTTCAGGCAAACTATAGACAAAGAATGGGAGAATAAAAATCTCAGTATCCCAGAAAACATGTCCCTTATAACCTTCACCTGACAATCCTTTAGCAGCTACACTTACTCTAGGATCAGTAAAAGATGCCATCTGAATCAGATGATAAATTGCAAACCGAATAGCAAGCTGATCAAACTCATTGCCATCGATCTTTACATCAACTTTTTCCCAGAGTTCTGCCCACTGATTGGTGTGTGCACAAAGATGTCTTTGAAAATCGACTTCATATGCTCTTTCAGCTTCTTTAAAAACATAAGCTTTGATTTCTTCTTTTAAATCCTTTGAATTTACGTTCTTAAATTCATCATCTCTTGAAGTATAAATGGTAACAAGTTTTTCAACTCTGATAGTCTTTCCATTTTCACCATGAAATTCTGCTTTATAATTTATCTTCCTTGACCCAGAGAACATCAAGTCATTTTTAACTTCACCACTTAATTTATGAGTAGCAGCAAAACAGAGTAAATGTCCTGATTCAAAAGTTTCTTCTAAAAGGTAGACTCCATTTTCATTAAAAGCACACTCTTCTAATGACACAAAATGCTGTGTTCCACTATTCGTTATTTGCCCATTAAGTCCTGAGACAACTTTTATCTCACCATCATAATTTTCAGGAGTAATCTCTAACGTAATTCCCATAAGATGTTGATTCTTAATAGAAACAAATCTGATAAATTTTAATCGGGTTATCTTTCCCTTAGTATCTTCCCATCTTACAACACGGGTCAGAACACTCTTTTTTAAATCAAGAGTACGTTGATAATCAAGTATATTTCCTCTTAATAAGTCAAATCTTTCTCCATTCAGCTCTATTTCCATCTCCAACCAATCAGGACAATTAGGAATCTCTGTTACCTGATTTCTTGTCTGATCAAAAATACCTGCTATAAAATTTCCAGGAGTACGGTTTAAATAATTTTCCTCAAATGCACCTCTTACTCCCAGGTATCCATTTCCTAAAGTAAATATTGTTTCATAATATCCCATCTCTGCTGGGTTAAATTTTTCTTCTATTATGCTCCACTTAGTATGATTTTTCATTTAGTTCACATCCTTCTTCTTAATAACAATTGCAGTTAATTACCCTTTGTTACCTGTAAAGCTAATACCTTCGACGAAATATTTCTGGAAAACAATAAATAAAATAACTATTGGTAATGCTGAGATAAACGCTCCTGCTAAAATTGGCCCCCAATCAAATGCAATACCATAAGTTCTTCTGAAACTCAAAAGACCTATAGTTAATGGAAATTTGTCTTGTGGTGATGTAATCACTACCAAAGGCCAAAAAAACTCATTCCAGACTCCCTGAAAAGTAAAAATAGTCAATGCTCCTAAAGCTGGTTTCGCAAGAGGAAGTATTATTCTAAAGAAGATTTGGTATGTACTCGCCCCATCAATTCTTGCTGATTCCTCTAAACTGCGTGGCAGACTTTCAAAAAACTGCTTCATGATAAAGACTGCACTTGCACCAACCATTCCTGAAATGATTAGACCAGAAAATGTATTCAATAGACTATCTATACCGAAAAGTTTTGATATCCCAAAAACACCATCTCTTAAAACCAGATAGTTAGAAATAAAGGTTACCTATCCGGGGATCATCATCGAAAATAACATAAAAACAAAGATAAAATTCTTACCCTTAAAATTAAGTCTCGCCAGAGCATAACCTGCCATTGATGCAAATAAAAGTGTTGTGAAAACTCTTACAACTGATAGAAAGATTGAGTTTCCAATCCAGCATAAAAATAGTCTCTTACCTGTGCTTCTACTATAATTGTCATTAAAGACTCTGTGGTAATTATTAAAGATATATGGGATAACTCCAGAAGTTATATTATCCCAGCTTTGAACTCTACCCAATCTTTCGATTCGATTTGGTTCAATAGTAGCACTTACAAAATTTTGTTTGAATGGTACAGTAAGATCAATTGGTAGTCTATTTATCTCAACATCACCTATATGATAAATGGTAAATTCATAAGTTACTCTAATCGAACCATCTTCCAATTTAACTCGATTTTTTTCAGTTACTTCACTAACTTTAGAATAATCTGCAGCGAAATATTTTGTTCTCAGACTTACTGCTGCACTACCTGAAAGTCTTTTTGGTATTTTAACTTCAGGTGGAACAGGTTCTTTACCTTTAGAAACTTCGTAAGTAATTTCAAATGGGATTGTGCTTCCAGGAGCAAAAGTTCCGAAAAATCCTCCACCTCCACCTAATTTTCCAAGTTTATAAATACTGACCCAGTTAGAAAACTTAAGCTGATTAATTTTCAAGCTAGGTGGCCATTCTGTTGGATCATCTTTTAAACTTGATAAAAAGCCAAATAAAAAAGGTCCGATAAAAATAATCGAAAATAGGAGAAGCAAAAGATAGATTGCCCCAACGTTAGCCCATCTTCTTCTTTTTAAAGACATTAAATCTTCTTTCATCTTTCTTCTCCTCCTTTACTTATCAACTATTTTTTTCTGAATAAATACAATGATTAATGTAAAAACAGCCAGGAAAATCGCAGCTGCACTGGCTAAACCAACTTTTGGAGTTGCAGAACTTGGGAAAATATTGACATAAACATAATATGCTAATGTTATCACAGAATTTAAAGGAACCTGATCTCCAATGATTGCGACCTGATCAAACATCTGCAATGTTCCAATTAAACCCATCGTAACGATTAAAAAAGTTATATTCCTTAATTGTGGTACAGTGATATACCAAAAAGTATGCCATTTAGTGGCTCCATCCACCTCAGCAGCTTCATATAATTCTTTTGGAATATCCTGTAATCCTGCTAAATATAATAACATAAAAGTTGGTGCAGTAGTCCAGATATTTAACATCATAATTGAAGCAAGTGGACGTGAAAATGAGAAGGGACCAGCCCATGTAGCAACATTTTGTCTGGTATTCATCCAGATAGTATTAACAGCTTTTACTTCCTCTAAAGGATGAATAATTCCAATCTTAGTAAGTAAAAAAGAGATCAAACCTCCAGCAAATAAAGATAGAACTAAATAACATGGTTCAAAAATTGAAACAGGTCGTTTTTTTAATTTTTCATATAACACAAAGAATGTTTGTAATCCAATAGCTATTAAGAAAAATGTCAATAAACAGGGTAAATACTCTTTTGTTACAGTCAATAAATAGTTTATAAGACCCTTTTTTTGAAAAAACCACATAAAAATCAGAGTGATCACAACAGATGAGGTAACACTTGGCATATAATATGCCGCACGAAAAAACTTGATTCCCTTAATTTTTTGATTCAAAGCTACCGCTAAAATCAAAGCAAAAAATGTTTGAACTGTAGTTACAATAATCGCAAAAGTAAGCGAATTTTTTAAAGCTCTTCCAAACCGTAGCTCTTGAAATAGTTCGATATAATTTTTTAATCCAACCCAGGTGGGACTTGAAAAAAGATTATACTCAGTAAAACTAAAATAAAGAACCCGAATAAATGCATAACCAAAAAAGACGATCAACACAAATAAAAATGGTGAAAGTAATACATAAGGAGCAAATTTTTCACTCCATTTCAAACCTCTTCTTTTCACTAGATTACCCCCCAAATTTCCTTATATAGAAAATACAAACTGACATCTGGTATAGTTCACCAAATGTCAGTCATTTTTATTTTATTTGTTCAACAAAATATTAATTCTATCCTGAGCCTCTTTAATTGCCTCTTCAACAGTATATTCACCACTTAACACAGAACGAAGACTTTCATTAATCGGATCCATCCACTCTCCACCATACAATCCAAAATTATATGGCAGAACATTACCATCAGATGTCCCCTTAAATACTACGTAATTTGCCTGTGCTTCAGTAGTATCTTGTTTAAAATAAGGGTTATCAACTAAATTTTTACGGCTTGGAAGTGCAAGACCTCTTTCTAATACCCATTGTTGAGCTTCAGGACTTGTTAGAAGTTCCAAGACTTTGAAAGCAGCCTCTTTATTTTTGCTGTCTTTATTTATTGACCATGATACTGTAAAGATGAAGTTTCCACGCTTATTTGTATCAGGATTTTTTGGCAATAATGTAGCTCCATAGTTTAAGTTTGGTGCCTGATCTCTTAAGAATCCGAATATCCAGGCGCCTTCAAGACAAGTAGCAACACTTTCGGTTGCAAAAGCACCACCGCCCCAGCCTTGACCAAGATCAGCAGGCATTACACCAATACCTTCTTCTTGAAGATGGACATACCAATTAAATGCATCCATAAAACCTTTATGAGAAAGATCAGTTTTACCATCAACTATTGGTACGAAATCACCTGCATAAGCAAAAGCACCCATTCTTGCAAACTCAGGTTGTAAAGCAATACCATAAATTTCTTCATCCAATTCAGCAATTTGAGCTAACTTTTCTTCTAATGTATTCCAGGTATCATTTTCATTAGGATATTCTACTTCTGCAAGGTCAAATAAGTCTTTATTATAAACTAATGCTAAGGTATTGAAATCTTTTGGAATACCATAGATTTTGCCATCAACTGTGAAAGCATTTAAAAGGGATTCAACGATGTCTTCTTTATGTAGGATGTTTGATTTAGCAAGATATTCGTTTAACGGTTCGATAACTCCAGCACGGATTATTGCTTCAGCCCAGAAAGTGTCCATATAGAAAAGATCTGGCCCGGTTCCTGCACTCAAAGCATTGACAATATAACGTTGATAATCATCAGCAATTGGCTCATAAATTACCTTGATTCCCTCATCAGCTACTTTTGGAGTAACAAACTTAGCAATCAATTCTTCCACAACCGCGAGATCACTACCGCCATGACCAGCAATTCTTACCTCTACTGCATAAACACCAAAACTCATAACAGTAACCAACAAAACGCTCAACAACAATACCAGATTTTTCTTCATACATGTTCCTCCTTTAAAGTTGATGTAATAACTACGTTATTACATCTTAAGTTTAACAATTTTCGGAAGAAGATTGCTAATCTTTTTAATCAGTTAAACCTTCTATTGAAAAGATTGTCCCTACCGAAAGGATTATCCTGATTTGAAAATTTACCCCCACTTATAAAAGATGGGGGGGCTCATGCCTTCCGAAAATGTTGTTAAATTTTAGATAAAATGATGAAAAACATATCCGAAACGTTTCGGATATGTTTCAAATTTTTTTTAATCAATGTTAATTCAAATTAATCGAGGATTTATGATTTTTTTGAAAATACTTAATAGTCTGATAATTTTATGTATATTTTTGTAGTAATTATATTTTTTCGAATTACAGGAGAAAGTCTTTGATGTTGGGATTTTTTGTTTGTTTTCGGGCTGGCCCGGTTGATTTACGTAAAATTAGTTCAGTCTTAAGATACACAGGATCAACTTCATCCAACTTCTCTTCCACCATAGCAATAATTTTCTTCGCAGCTTCAACACCCATCTGATACTTATCCTGTTTAATAGTAGATAGTGGCGGATTTAAATGAGATGCATATTCCATATCATCAAATCCAATAATCGAAATATCTTCAGGAACCTTATATCCTAAACCATGTAATTCTTCCATAGCTCCTGCTGCCATCAGATCACTTGAAGCAAAAAATGCAGTGGTCTCTGGATGGTTTGTAATCAACTCACCTGCACCTTTTTTTCCTGAATCTTTTGAAAAATCTCCATGGAAAATATACTCTTCTTTAATAGGTAAATCATGTTTTTGGAGAGTTTTTTTATAACCTGCTAATCTCTCAATACTGACCCATGCTTCTTTGTGTCCATTTATAAAACCAATGTTTTTATGACCTAATTTGATTAAATGTTCTACCGCCTGAGAAGCACCTAATCGATTATCTGATGCAACAAAAGTTGCTTTCTCCCCTTTTAAAGGGTTATCAATCAAAACTGTTGGAAAATTTATTTCTTGTAGTTTAGTCAGAATTGGATCATTTCTCCTAATTCCCATAATAACTGCTCCTCCAACACCTCTAGGAAAACACATCTGTTCAAGAGAAGAATTTTCCTCTATCAATGATTGGGCTCCAAAAAGCAATGTATCAAATTTTTTCTGAGTTGCATAATCTAAAAAACCACTAATTATCTGCAAAACAAATGGATGTGAAAAAGTTTCTCTTTCCAATACAAACATCCCAATAGTGCTTAACTTTTTTGTAACAAGATTTTGAGCGATTTTGTTTGGTTGATAGTTTAATTCCTTTGCAGTCTCAATAATTTTCACTCTTGTCTTTTCACTTACATCATCATATCCATTCAATGCGCGAGATACTGTTGTAATCGAAAATCCTGCTTTTTTTGCTACATCACGAATAGTTACTGTCATGGTATCTACCTCATTTAAATTTATCTTATCCAAAACGTTTTGGAATTTTGGATATTACTATTTATAATTCTTCGTAAACTGAAAAATTCCTTCTTAGAAATTAAATTTATTTGGATATAACGTCGAAATATTTTTTTGCATGAGTTCAGCTATTATCTGATGCATCATAACTGTAGACCCATCCCAATTTATTCGACTATTCTCTCAAATTTTGTATCTCTATCCATTCACTTGGAAAAATTAAAAGGTTTATTAAAGTCGAAGTAATAACTACGTTATTACTTCTTAAGTTTAACGAGTTCAGAAGGAAATTGCACCTAAAAAAAGGTGCACTCCCACTGAAGTTTTGAGAGTACTCTAGGAGTTATACCCCCCACCTATAGAGGAGGGGGACTTCCCCTTCTGAAATGTCGTTAAAATATTTTTCTCTTTTTCAGTCAAATTAATTATCTTTTTCAAATTGCCATCATCTTTTTTTCCTTCATATGTGTATAAAATAATTCGATACACTCTGTGTCATTTAATATACTCAACTGATATATTTCAAATGAAGCAACTAATTCTCTTGAACTTGCCAGTACTTTAAACAATAATTTTGTTAAATCGAATATGTTTTCATCATCAATATTATTTTCTATATTATCAAGCACTCAATAATCGGAAGCCATAATATCTGCACTTTTAATAATAAAATGATGTCTGCTGTATTTAAACGTTCACTAATCTCTCTTCCCACTCTTCACCAACTATTATCTTGCAATCAATCCACATACTTATTTTGTTTTTTCAATAAGACAGATGTGTTTCGAGTTTTTCTTAATATTTTCATTTTTATGAAAATATTAAGAAAAAAATACATCAAAGGTTTCCAA
>JAGMES010000190.1 GCA_023128035.1 Halanaerobiales bacterium
TGAAGTTTTGAAATTATTGTAAGCATTCTACCTCCACCTATAGAAGAGCGGAGCTTCGCCTTCTGAAATGTCGTTAAATTCCGCGTTTCATTATAAATTCTAATGTTTTATAATATATATGTGGTTGAATCTCAGGATAAGTTAACTTTTGAGGCAGTTCTAAATATAGCTCTTGTCGTACCATTTCACTATCTTCAGGTATTGATCCCATCTCATGAACATCCGCAAAAAAGAGCATACCATAACTTTCCTCAGAATTTTCATCATTTTTGACACCATAAATTGATACAGGGAAAAGAGCGAATTTAATTGCTCCAGTCTCCTCCATCAACTCTCTTGGAGCACACTCAAAAATAGATTCTTCTGGTTCCACCCTTCCACCAGGAATTTCCCAAGTCTTTCGTTCCCGATGTTGAACAAAAATCCACTTACCCTCAAATCGTGCCATAATAACAGCATATTGCATCTTTTCCAACGAAATTTCCTTCAGCGAATAAAATGAAACGTTCAACTGATTTTCCTCCTATCACTATTCCACTATTAATTCACTCCTAATTCTTGCAAAAAATCTTTTACAAACTCTTTACTCCCATTTACTTCATCCGCAAGGAAAGTTAATTCCTCGCAAGATATTGAAGTTGCACCTGTCTTCTCAATTGCATTTTTCAGATAAGATTTCCGAACTTTATTCAAATCTACATCCTTAACATGAATCTGAGATGGACATTCAGGAATGATAATCCTTTCACCAGGTTTATCATCTTCTGGATTACCACGCCTTACTTCCACACCCTGTTTCATCGCTAAAGTTAGTTGAGCAGTTGGATGCTTACCGGCACCAGTATATTCAGTTTCCTGAACAACCACAATCTGATCCTCTTTCATTTCTCGCGCAATGGCAATAGCTGCTGCTAAAGATATATTTCCCGCTGGCCCACGTTCAAGACCTTCTAACTGTGCCAACGCTTCTGTAACATAAAATACTTCCCCTTGAGAAATAGTTACATACCTATCTAGATATCTTAAAGCTCGAGCAGCATTTCTAGGTACATCAGCCCGATCTGGCCATGTAGCAAATGGCATTCCAAATCCCGTATGTCCAGTAGTAAAGGATTTACGATTAAAAGCTTTATCACTAGCCATATGTAAACCTTTAAGATCCACACTAGCTCCAATAATTTTCGTATTCATTGCATTAGCTTTACGTGCACCTCTGGCAGTACCAGTAACATTTCCACCACCAGCATGAGTTATAACAATTGCATCTGGATCACGATTTTCTCGTTTTCGCATCTCATCAATAATTTCATAACCTAAAGTCTCTACACCAGCAATACCAAAAGGTGTATATAAAGAAGCATTAAAATAACCTGTTTCCTCTAGTACTCTCAAGAAAGTATAAAACAGTTCTGGGCCAACGGTTAACTGCAAAACCTCTGCACCATAAGCCTCACACTTACGACCCTTCTCTAAAATCTCAGGTTGTCCTAAACCTGTGCTATCATATACTTCTTGAACGATGATACATTTCAAACCTCTCATCGCTGCCTGAGATGCAACAGCTGCACCGTAATTACCACTAGTTGCCGCTATAACACCTTTATAGCCATGCTTCTGGGCATGGTACACTGAGACCGCAGCTCGCCGTGCCTTAAAACTCGCAGATGGATTGCAAGCTTCATCTTTTAAGAAAATTCGAGCACCATAACCAGGCTCAGAAATTTTCTGCACCAGACGAGTAATATTTTTCAGTTCCAACAAAGGAGTATTCCCTACTCCTGTCTCTTTTTGAATCTGACAGATTTCATCAAGACTATAACCAACCTCACGCATCATCCGCTCATAATCAAAAGCAATCTCAGATGTTTCAAATTGATCATAATCGATTCCAACAGCCATTTTCATAATCTCATTCTTACGTTTCATTACTTGTTGATAACTCATATCTTTCATTGGCATTGCCCCTCCTCAAAGAGAAATTCTCGCAACTCCTGACCGATTGTCAAAAGTGCTGGTATGGGCTCACCAAAATCATATTCATAACGTGGATTCGCTTTTTCTAACCGACCTGTTAATTGGCGACCAATCAACGTTTTAATAGTCACTTCATCACCGATCATAGCATCTTCAGTTAAAAAACCATTAACCCTCAATTCCAATGATACCTGTTTAGTATCATCCGGAACTTGAGGAGCACGTTCCTCAGGTTGAAGGACGATCTGATGTATCTGAACCCATGTTCCTTTGGGTATCTTCATATTCAAACCTCCCTAATTTTATTTTGCCTTTACACTATACTAACTCTTTTAAATCCTTTGCAATAAATGCAGGGATCGGAAGATCAGACATATGTACTAAACCAGATTCTGCTTTAATTACTGCAGGAATCATGTTTACAGCACAAGCCATAGTTCCTTTACCACCTGGAATTTCAGGGCTAATACCCATTTTAATATTTGGATCACCAATGATTTCAATATAGTCCCCAGTTTCAATATCCTCTAAATGTGGATGAATTTGTTGTGGATGTTCCATAGTTATTAAAACCTTACCATCTTTTTTACCATAAGCAATATGACGACAACCTGCTACATTACCTTTTTCAACTTTTACGTGAGGAGTTTCTCGATATGTATTAGAAATAATAGGTTCTCTAGTTTCTATAATTTCATCTAATTCCCAACCCATTTTAGCTGCAACCATGTTGATAGATTCCTGGAAGCCGATATGACCAACGATATCGCCTGATTGCAGACCTGCTTCGAATTCTTCTGGAGTAGTACCTACACCTTGAGTTCTCATTACAGTTGGACCAAATGGTGAAAGATCGTTAATTCTTGCTGCTTTAATCTCTTGAACATCTAAACAAGCACCTGTTAATACAAGAATCAAAGTATCTAAAACAAAACCTGGGTTAATACCAGTACCCAAAACAGTTACACCCTTTTCTTTAGCCAAACGATCAATCTCTTTTGCTAATTCAGGTTCCCCAGCTTCTGGAAAAGACATCTCTTCTGCAATTGTAATAACATTTAAACCAGCTTCAATACCCTTTTTAATTTGAGGAAAAACTTCTTTTGTAAAGGAACCAGTAGCAATTAATAATAAATCTGCTTCAGCACCTTCCAATATCTCACTAAGACTGGATTTGATTTCAACTCCAACTTTTTCTTGACCAACTAATTCGCCAACATCTTTACCAATTTTATTAGGGTCCATTTCGATTGCTCCAACAAGTTCCATACCCTCTTTACTCAGAATCAAGCGTGCCATACCTTGACCCATTGCACCAAGACCCCAATTAATTATTCTAGCCTTTGCCATTCAAACCCACTCCTTATTTATAATTTTATACATCAATGCATACTACTATTTATATTAGATATAACTCTTCTTTTTCCTCTTAATTTTCTGCAAATTTCTTTTCTTTAATACATTTAAAAAGAAAAACACTTCTATCCTTCAAAGGATTGAGGTGTTTTCCTTAGTTCTAATTTTACATAGGCTTTTCAATTGGACCTCCATCCTTAGTTACAACATCTTCAGGTTTTTCCTTCTTAGGTTCTTTTTTAGGATCTTTAATCATATTAACACCTCCTCAAAAAACATTTCAACTAGATATTAATTATCTAATAATCATCTTTTTTCCTTCATTTTTTCTCTATTTTTTTCACATATTTATCATTTTGTTTGACATTTGCCACCATTCCATTATACTATTAAGATATGGTAAACAATAAGGGGGTAATTTTCGTGGAAAATATGACAGATAAGTTTGATACTTTAAAAGAAAAAAGTGAAATTCTCAAAGCTTTATCCCACCCTGTACGTTTATGTATTGTCAAAGGACTTATGAAAACAAAAGTTAGTAATGTAACCACTATACAGGATTGTCTAGATATTCCCCAATCAACTATTTCACAACATATAGCCAAACTTAAATCTGCTGGTATCGTTGATGGTACGCGAGATGGAGTTAAAATTCATTACTATGTAGTAAATGAAGATGCTCGGAAAATCATTTCAGCTCTTTTTGATAAATAAATTATTATAGGCTCACAAAAGCCTATTTTTTTTATTTGACTTTATATCGTTTTATTGTAATATAATGATATAGCAAAAGCATAGGGAGGCCATACTTTGTGGATTATTTAACAAGGCAAGAAAAACTCTTAGAAAAAAAAGTGAAATCTTAAAAGCTCTAGCTCATCCGATAAGATTATGTATTCTCAAAGGATTGATGGAAACCAAAATTTGCAATGTAACTACGATGCAATATTGTTTAGATCTTCCACAATCAACAATTTCCCAACATTTATCTAAACTTAAAGCTGCTAACATTATTGAAGGTGTAATAGAAGGTATTAAAATCAATTATAGCATACTTAATGAGGATGCTAAAAAAATTCTTTCGACAATCTTTGAGAAATAACTCACATTAGTTTTTTCAAAAACTTCAATTATTTCTGAACAAAAATTAACTATTTAATTTACTATATAATATTTTAAAGTATATAAACAATTTAAAGGAGGTTCTTTTTCGATGGGAAAAAAAGTTGTTATCGTTGGAGGAGTTGCTGGTGGAGCAAGTACAGCTGCTGGATTAAGACGTCTTGATGAACAAGCAGAAATTATTTTGTTTGAACGTGGGGAGCATATTTCTTTTGCTAACTGTAGTCTCTCACATTGGAGAAGTTATTCAAGAACGCAGTAAACTTTTGGTTCAAACTCCTGAAGCTATGGAAAAACGTTTTAATATTAAAGTTAAAATATTCAATGAAGTTTTATCTATTAACCATAAAAATAAAACTGTCGAAGTTAAAAATCATAAAACAGGTGAAGTTTACAATGAAAGTTATGATAATTTAGTTCTTTCTCCGGGTGCTAATCCTATTAAACCACCAATACCTGGTATTGATCATAAAAATATTTTTACACTACGCAATATTCCCGATACTGACAAAATTAAGTCTTTTGTAGATAATAAAAAACCTCAATCTGCTGTTGTGGTAGGCGGTGGATTTATTGGATTAGAAATGGCAGAAAACTTACACCACCGTGGTTTAAATGTTACATTAGTTGAAATGACTGATCAAGTTATGGCTCCTATAGATTTCGAAATGGCAGCTATTGTTCATGACCATATTCGTTCAAAAAATGTCAATCTAGTTTTAAATGATGGTGTTAAATCTTTTGCTGATCAATCTGGTCGTGTTCAGGTAACTTTAGAAAGTGGTAAGCAAGTAACCGCTGATTTGGTGATTTTTGCAATTGGTGTTCGTCCTGAAACAACTCTGGCCAAATCCTGTGGCCTGGAGTTAGGAGAACGAGGTGGTATCAAAGTAAATGAATACTTGCAAACATCTGATCTATCTATTTACGCAATTGGTGACGCTATTGAAGTGAACGATTTTGTAACTGGTAAGAAGGCTCATATTCCTTTAACAGGGCCAGCTAATAAACAAGGTCGAATCATTGCTAACAATATATCCGATCGTTCCGAGACATATAAAGGAACTCAAGGAACTGCTGTAGCCAAAGTTTTTGATCTTACTGTAGCATCAACTGGTGCTAATGAAAAAACTTTAAAACGTGATGGTATTGAATATATTGCTTCTGGATCTCATGCAGGATATTATCCTGGTGCAATTCCAATGGCTGTCAAAATTCTATTTACTCCGAAAGGAAAACTTCGCGGTGGGCAGATTATTGGATATAATGGTGTAGATAAACGAATGGATGTTTTAGCAACCTGTATCCGTTTTGGAAAAAGTATTTTTGATTTACAGGAAATAGAACTTTCATATGCACCACCTTTCTCCTCTGCAAAAGATCCAATAAATATGGCAGGCTACGCTGCTGGTAATATTTTAACTGAAGATACTAATATCATTCATTGGCATGAAATTGCTACTTTAGATCCAAATAAATCTATTCTGGTTAATGTCCGAACTAAGATGGAAAATGATTTAGGAACCATAGAAGGTTCTTACCATATCCCGGTAGATGACTTAAGAAAACGTTTAAATGAATTACCAAAAGACAGGGAAATTATTATCTTCTGTCAAGTTGGGTTACGCGGCTATATTGCAACTCGTATTCTTAAACAGCATGGTTTTACAAAAGTTAGGAACTTAAGTGGAGGCTACAAAACCTACAAAGTCGTATCTAAAGAAATTAAAACACAGAATAATTCATCTTCTACACCTAGTGAATCTTCATGTTGTTGTCATAG
Organism: Halanaerobiales bacterium; assembly: GCA_023128035.1. The sequence continues at coordinate 6,236 of JAGMES010000190.1, forward strand.
TGAAATGCAAATAAAAAATGACTCAACTTCTATAAAAAGAGTTGCTCTTACATATCAAGAAACTGTAAAACTAGATGCTTGTGGACTTCAATGTCCTGGTCCAATTATGCAAGTTTATCAAAAAATAAATACTTTAGAAGAAGGGCAAATTTTAGAAGTTAACGCTACAGATCCTGGATTTGTTTCAGATATCCCAGTCTGGTGTAAAAGCACTGGAAACACGTTAATTAAACAAGAAAAAGGCGCTAATTGTTTCATTGCTTATGTCCAAAAGGGATCTTCAGAAAAAAAAGAGTTAACTAATCAAACTGTAAACTTACCACAAGATAAAACAATGGTGATATTTAGTGGAGATCTAAATAAAGCAATTGCATCTTTTATTATCGCTAATGGCACTGCTTCTATGGGACGTAAAGTTACTTTATTCTTTACCTTTTGGGGTTTAAATATCTTAAGAAAAAATCAAAACGTCAAGGTAAAAAAGGTCTTTTAGATCAAATGTTTGGCAAAATGATGCCAAGAGGTAGTAAAAAATTAGGACTTTCTCGAATGAATATGCTGGGTATGGGTCCCAAAATGATTCGTTACGTTATGAAAGATAAAGGCGTTGATTCTTTAGAAGCATTAATTGGGCATGCAAAGATGGCAGGCATTGGTAAGTAGACGGCTCTCTCTAACGTTTCCGAAATTGAAAGGCCGCCCCTCTCAGAACCGGACTTGCCCAATTAAGGCATCCGGCTCCCCATATGAACCTCTTTACACAAACGCTGAATTAAGATTAACTAAGGATTTAGGTAATGCCAAAGGGTAATGTTCCAACATTTTATCGAACTTATCCCATGATAACTTGTTCCTTTGACTTCTCCTATTTAACCATTTCTGCAGTAACTCTTCTATTTCCCACTTATACTTTAATAGATTATTCCAATTATCACTAACTCCATAGTATTGATAATGCCCCCGTAACTTTTGATTAACGGTTTTCCATATCTTTTTAAGAGTTGAAAATCTATTATCTTTAATCCATTTCTTAAAGATCTGTATTTTCGCGTGAAATTTCTTCCGAGAAGTTTTCCATTTTAATTTAAACTTTCCTCTACGACTTCTACCACAATAATGCGTAAAGCCTAGAAAGTCAAATGTTTCAGGTTTTCTTCCACCTCGTCTTTTCACATCTCTTTCAGCAAATCTCCCAAAGTTTATTATTCGTGTCTTTTCTTCTGCTAGTGCTAGTCCGAATTTAGCTAGTCTTTGCTTAAGAGCATGATAAAATCTTTTGGCATCTCTTTTATATTGAAAACATACTACTGCAACATAGCTTAATTATTAAAGATACTACTTCACAAAACAAACAAAATA
>JAGMES010000191.1 GCA_023128035.1 Halanaerobiales bacterium
ATAACATTCCAATAGGAAAGCCTATATCAAATTCACAGGTATATATTCTAGATAAAAATAATCAACTCCAACCAAGCGGAGTTCTAGGTGAATTATGTATTGGTGGAGAGGGATTAGCTCGGGGATACCTAAATAGACCTGAATTAACTCAGGAAAAGTTCATAGAGAACCCCTTTATACCAAATGAAAAAATGTATAAAACAGGTGACTTAGCTCGATGGTTGCCAAATGGAAATATTGAGTTTTTAGGTAGAGTGGACTATCAAGTAAAAATTAGAGGATTTAGAATTGAACTTGGTGAGATTGAAGAAAGATTGGCAAGGCATGCTGAAATCAAAGAAGTAGTGGTTTTAGATCGTGTTGATACAAATGGTACGAAATATTTATGTGCTTACTTTGTCGCAGATCGTAAGATTTCAGCAAGTGAGTTAAGAACCGTTTTATTTGAAGAATTACCAGATTATATGATTCCGTCTTACTTCATTAATCTGAAAAAAATGCCTTTAACATCGAATGGTAAAATTGATCGACGTGAATTGCCTGAACCAGATGGAAATATCCATACTGGAAAAGAATATGTCGCTCCAACTAATGAAGAAGAAGAAGCTATGGTGAGAATCTGGATGGATATATTGAGTGTAAAACAGATTGGAATCAATGATGATTTCTTTGAATTGGGAGGTCACTCATTGAAGGCAACCCAGTTGACCTCGAAAGTATTGAAAGAGTTTAATGCGGAATTGCCATTAAAAGAAATTTTTAGCAGGCCAACAGTGAAAGAACTTGTTGCTTATTTGAGCAAAACTGATGAAACATTATATGCCGCGATTGAACCTGTGGAAGAAAATGAATATGCGTGTTCGAGCACATATCTGGTTTCCTCGGCACAGAAACGTTTATTTGCTCTTTATCAGATGGAAGGCGAAAACATAACATACAATTCTCCTAATATGACGGTAATTGAAGGTAAACTTGATAAAGGACGTCTGTATGGTGTAATAAAAGCATTAATTCAAAGACATGAAGCATTGAGAACCTCATTTGCAGTGATTGATGGAAAAGCTGTACAAATTATTCATCCAGATGTCGATTTTAATGTTGCCTACTATGAAAAGGCAGAAAATGAATTAGGTCAGATTATTAATGAATTTATTCAACCTTTCGATTTAAGTAAGCCGCCATTGTGTAGAGCAGGTCTTGTTAAGTTTGCAGAGGATAGACATTTGCTTATGTTAGATATGCACCATATTATTTCTGATGGAACCTCAATGAGTATTTTCTTTACAGAATTTGTTAGGCTGTATGATGATAAGAATTTGCTACCACTTCGAATTCAGTACAAAGATTTTGCTGTTTGGCAGAATAAGTTGTTCCAATCAGAAGAGATTCAAAGACAGGAAGACTACTGGATGGATGCATTTGCTGAAGAAGTTCCTGTTCTCAATTTACCTACAGATGCACCAAGACCAACAGAAAGGAGTTTTGAGGGAGATACACTGAATTTTAGCTTAAATAAAGAATTAACCGATGGACTCAATGAACTTGCTTCATCTAATGGTGCAACTTTATATATGACAATTCTCGCAACTTTAAATGTTCTTTTGTCTAAATATTCAAATCAAAGTGATATTGTTATCGGATCGCCGATTGCTGGAAGGCGACACGCTGATTTAGAAAATATTATGGGAATGTTTATTAATACGTTAGCTCTGCGAAATTATCCAGAAAAGGATAAGACTTTTGTTCAATTTTTAAATGAGGTCAAAGAAAATGCCTTCAAAGCTTATGAAAATCAGGATTATCAATTTGAGATGCTGGTTGAAAAGCTTAATTTACAAAGAGATTTGAGCAGAAATCCATTATTTGATGTTATGTTTATTTTACAAAATACCGCTACTGTAGATGGGCAGATACGTGATTTGAAATTAACCTCCTATCCATTTGAAACTAAAGTAGCTCAATTTGATTTAGTCTTTAATGCATTTGAGACAGATCTTGGAATTCACTTTAATCTAGAGTATGCTACAAAATTATTTAAACGAGAAACAATAGAAAGAATGGTAGATCATCTTAGGAAGGCTATCCGACAGGTACTTAAAAATCCAGTTCAGTTGATCTCAGAAATTGAAATTATCTCAGTAGAAGAAAAGCAGCAGTTACTAGTTGATTTCAATAATACCGAAGTTGAAATAAAAGCTCAAACGATTGGCGAAATGTTTGAGGAACAGGTTATAAAAACACCAGATAATATTGTAGGTGTATTTGGTGAAAAGCATTTAACATATAGTGAACTGAATTATAAAGCAAACCAAATTGCCAGAGTATTACGTGAAAAAGGTGTTAAACCTGAGCAGATTGTGGGCATCATGGTAGAACGTTCACTTGAAATGATGATTGGTCTTTTGGGAATATTTAAATCTGGAGGAGCTTATCTCCCAATTGATCCAGTGTATCCAGAAGAACGTATTGAATATATGTTAGAAGATAGTCAAGTAAAGATTGTCTTAACACAGAATCATTTAAAGGATAAACTTCAAATGCTAAATAGAGATTTGTTGAGTTTAGATGATGAAGAACTTTACAAAGGTGAAATGAGCAATTTAGGAAAAATTAATTCACCTCATGATTTGGCTTATGTTATATATACATCTGGCTCTACTGGAAAACCGAAAGCAGTTATGATTGAGCATAGAAATATAGTGAATACAATTGTCTGGAGAAAGAATGAATTACAATTGAGTTCGAATGATAAAGTATTGCAATTATTATCGTATTCATTTGATGGATTTGTTGTTAATTTCTTAACTCCGATTATTTCAGGGGCACAGCTAATTATGTTAAGCAATGAAGATTATAAAGATCCTATAGCTATTAAAGAAGTAATCAGAAAGCGTGGAATAACTCATTTTAACTGTGTACCTTCATTATTTTCAGCACTGTTGGATTGCTTAACACCAAAAGATGCAAAAACATTACGCATGATTGCTTTGGGTGGTGAACAGATTACGGCAAATCTGATTGAACGCAGTAAAAAAGTAAATAGTGATTTGGAGATTATTAATGAATATGGTCCGACAGAGAGTAGTGTAATTGCGACAGCTTTAAGAGGGATTCAAGCAGATTCAATTATTCCTATTGGGCGACCAATTGCAAATACCCGAATTTATATTGTCGATTTTGCAATGAAGTTGGTTCCTGTAGGTGTTGCAGGAGAACTTTGCATATCTGGGGATGGATTGGCAAGGGGATATATGAATAGACCAGAATTGGTAGCAGAGAAATTTGTTCAAAACCCTTTAGAAGAAAAGATGTATAGAACTGGTGATTTGGCGAGATGGTTACCTAACGGTATGATTGAATTTTTGGGTAGAATTGATTATCAGGTGAAGATCAGAGGATATCGTATCGAAATTGGTGAGATTGAAGCACAACTATTAACACATGAAGCGGTGAGAGAGGTAGTTGTCACTGATAGAGAAGGGGTAGATGGGGCAAAATACTTGTGTGCTTACTTTGTTTCTAGTAAAAAATTGATTGGCCCTGAACTAAAGAGTTATCTATCATCTTTGTTACCAGAGTATATGATACCAGCTTTCTTCATTCATTTAGAAAAATTACCGTTAACAACAAATGGTAAGATTGATCGTAGAGCATTACCTGAGCCAGATGGGACGGTTGGAACCGAATATATTCCTCCAACAACAGAATCTGAAGAAAAAATGGCAAAAATTTGGTCTGCAATTTTAGGAAGAGAAAAAGTAGGAATTAATGATAACTTCTTTGAATTGGGTGGCGACTCTATTAAAGCAATTCAAATAATAGCTAGAGCCAACCAACATGAAATTAATATTAGTGTGAAAGATATATTTAAATATAAAACAATTGCGGAGATATTAAGAAATGTTGATTACAATAAACATGTTTTTGCGATTTCACAAGAAGAGGTCGTTGGTGAAGTTTTATTTACACCAGTACAAAAATGGTTTTTTGATCTAAGCTTAGATCACGGGCATTTTTGGAATCAAACAAATCTGTTTACTCTTCGTGATGATGTGGATTTTAAAATGCTTGAAAATGTCTTTAAAAAGTTGATTGCACATCATGATGCCTTAAGAATGGGTTATCAATTTGATGGCGAGTATGTTATTCAGTTTAATAGAAGCATAGCTGAAGTAGATTTTAAATTAGAAAGAGTGGATTTATCAGAATATACATATAACATTCAACAGCAAAAATTCAAAGAAGCATGTATAAAAGTGCAGGATCAGTTTGATCTAGAAAAAGATTTATTGCTGAAAGCAGTTGTCTTTGATTTGGGTAAAAAAGGAAAACGGTTGTTCATTTCGATCCATCATCTAGTTATAGACGGAGTATCTTGGAGAATTTTATTGGAAGATTTACAAAACTTATACAATAGTAACTTACAAGTCGAATTACCGTTGAAAACTACTTCATTTAAAGAATGGAGTGAGCAGTTAAGGCAATATGTAAAAACTGAAGAATTAGATGTTAGTTATTGGAAAAAAATAGATCAATCTACATTGAAATCACTTATTGATGTTGAGATAAAAGAAAATTATTTAGGAGATCAACAGAGAGTCTTCTTTGAGTTGGATGAAGTGCAAACAGGAAAATTGCTTACTCAGATAAATTGGGTATATAATACAGAAATTAATGATATATTGCTATCTGCACTAACAATTTCCTTAACTGAAATGATCCAAACAGAGAGTGTACTTTTGACTCTTGAGGGACATGGTCGTGAAGAGATAGTTGAAAATGTAAATTTATCTAGAACCATTGGTTGGTTCACGGCGGGATATCCTGTATGTCTTCAAAGAAAAGACGATATTGGCGAAACAATTAAACATGTTAAAGAAAACCTACGCAAAATTCCAAATAAAGGTTTAGATTTTGGCTTGGCGAGATATCTAGCTGATCAAATGTTAGAAACTTTAGAGGCAGAAATATCTTTTAATTATCTTGGTCAGTTTGATGGAGTTTTAGATAAGACTGAAGAGAGTGGACAAAAACTGCTAGCCGGTTGTTCAGAGGATTATGGAACGAGTATCCATGAGCGTAATCAGCATCCTACACTACTTGATATAGTAGGTATGGTTACTGATGGAAAGTTGAAGATGATGATCAGTTATAATGAAAAATACTTAAATGATGAATGGATTGAAGAGCTTAGGGATTTATATAATGTGAAACTTATTGAAGTAATTGAACACTGTGTCAAGAAAGAAGATAAATCTTATACGGTATCAGATTTTGAAGTTGAGGATGTTTGGGATAATGAAGATATGGATTTAATTGCTGGTCTATATGAGTTATGAGAGTAAAAGCATATTAAGTAATAATTTAACGACATTTCAGAAGGCGAAGCCCCCCTTCTCTATAGGTGGGGGTAGAAGTCTTACAATAATTTCAAAACTTCAGTGGTCTTTAAATTATGATTTACATGAAAAGGAGGTAAGCAATGAAAAGAATAGCCAAAAGTTCTAATTTTAAAAGTTTGATCAATATATTTGAGCAAAGTGATTTAGCTTCAAAGGGTATCACTTTTATTTACAGTGAACATGAGGAGGCTTATGTATCATATGAAGAAATGTACAAAAAATCACTTATATATTTAAAAAATTTACAAAACAAAGGAATAAAGCCGGGTAATGAAATAATTTTTCAATTATCAGATAACCAGGATTTTATTTATAATTTATGGGCTTGTATTTTGGGGGGATTTATACCGGTTTTGACGTCTATAGGAACAACAGAAGAACAAAAGTTGAAGTTATTACAAGTTTGGAGTGTATTGGATAAACCGTACCTAATTACTTCTAAAAATATTACTGGGCAATATAATACTGTATTAAATAATACGATATTAATTGATGAATTTCTTGTGACTAAAGAAGAAGGAGTTATTTATAAATCTAAATCAAATGATATAGCAGCAATATTATTTTCATCTGGTTCAACTGGTGATCCTAAAGGAGTTGTTTTGACTCATGAAAACATATTAGCAGGTATAATGAGAATTGAAGAGGGATTTTCTGCTACTTGTGCTGATAAGTTCTTATCATGGTCACCTTTGACACATATTTTGGGGTTGTTGGGTTGGCATATAGCACCATTATTTCTTAATGCAGATCAATATTTGATGCCAACCGATTTATTTATGAAAAAACCACTCTTGTGGTTAAAGAAAGCAGATGAACATAAGGCGACTTTCTTAGTTAGTGTAAAATTTGGTTTCAAACATGTTCTGGAACATTATAAATCTGAGTTATTAAAAAATCTTGAGCTATCACATATCCGTTTGATCTCAATTGGAGCGGAGCCAATATCTGCTGATTTATGTCATGAATTTGCAATTACACTAGCTCATCATGGTCTAAAAGAAAATTCTATATTCCCAATTTATGGATTGACCGAGACAAGTTTATTTGCTACTTTACCACCTGTAGGAGAAGGAGTTGTTTCAGATAAGTTTGATCGTCAGTTAATGGCAATTGGTGATATTGTTAAAGAAATTGATAGAATTGAAGATGGCATAGAACTCGTTGATGTAGGATATCCTTTGCAAAATTGTAGAGTATGTGACGAATTAAATAATGTAGTTGATGAAAAAGTAATTGGTTATGTTCAAATTAGTGGACCAAATGTTACCTCCGGATATTATAAGAATGACCTGGCAACTAGGACTGCATTTACAGATGATGGTTGGTTAATTACTGGTGATTTGGGTTTTATGCGGAAAGGACGATTGATTATTACTGGGCGAGTTAAAGATATAATCTTTGTCAATGGTCAAAATTATTATCCTTATGATATCGAACGGGTTGCTGGAGATGTAGAGGGAATAGAAGAGGTTAAAATTGCTGTATGCGGAGTGGCGGATGATAAAAAATATGAAGAGAAAATTTTGTGTTTTATTTTGTGGGAAAAAGAGCTTGATGATTTTGTAACATTAACTATGAACTTAAAACAGCATGTAAGTAAAAGTATGGGACTTCAGATAGCAGACGTACTTCCAGTTAAAAGTTTTCCGAAAACAGCAAGTGGAAAGTTGCATAGATATAAATTAGGCGACTTATATGAGAATGGAGAGTTCGATTCTCTACTTGTTGAGCTTAATTTACGAATAAAAGAGAAGATGACACAAAAAGAAGTCGATCTTGCGAGTGATGAGATTGAAAAAAAACTTGTCATGCTCTATTCTGAGGTCTTAAGTATAGAGAGAGCAGGAATTTATGATAATTTTATGGAATTGGGTGGAAACTCACTGAAAGCTGCGTCTTTAGTAGCTAAAATACATAAGAAATTTAACGTTGAACTGCAAACTAGAGAGATATTAACTAGTCCTACTATTAAAGAAATAGCTGAACATATTAAACATGCTGAGAAAAGTAAATATGCCTCAATAGAAGTAGTGACTGAAAAAGAGTATTATCCTACCTCATCAGCTCAAAAGAGAATATTTGCAGTCAAACAGGTAGAGGGAG
>JAGMES010000192.1 GCA_023128035.1 Halanaerobiales bacterium
CAACAATTATGTCTTATATCGGAACTGCTAATAAACATAAAATCGATGCTTTTACTGCAATAAAGGCGGCAGTAACTAATCAGTCAAAAGCTTTACTTTTTAGTTAGCGACTGAATAGTTACAATATTTTAAAGAAATACCCAACCATTGGTTATAGAATTAGCTTAGACGGAACGGAAGATACTCATAACAAAATCAGGCGCAATCCATCATCATTTAAAAGAGCTATTAAAGCTATGAGATTATTATCGGAAAACAATTTGGTATTTACGGGTGTAGCTACAATTAATAATTTAAATTTTGATGAGATTGAGGATATAATTAAGCTGGTAAAGGAAAATGGAGGACGCGCATTTGAATATGGATTGGTTTTATCTTTAGGCAGAGCTAAAGAAGATGAAGATGACTTGATTATAAGTCCTGAACAGTTAAAAGCATTTCAGGAAAAGATAAATGATTTAAAAAACATTTACAATAGTCAGACATTTAAAATTTTTGGTGACGAGGAACAAATGATAGAAGTATTGCGAAGGCAATCTCAAATTAACTGTGGTGCAGGTCACATGATGTTATCCATTCTTGCAGATGGGACGGTAACTCCATGTTTATCTTTGCAAACCAAGATTGGTAATGTTAAAAAACAAAGTTTATTTGATATTTTACAGTCAGATATCATATCATTTTTCAGAGGCCAAAAGGCTCCTAATTTGGAAACCTGCCAAGATTGTTCATACTTTGTTTTCTGTGAGGGATGTTTTGCAAAAGCTATTACGATGAAAAAAGAATGTGATTGGAAAAAAAGTTTTCAAAGTGGATGTGAAAAGTATGCTAAGTAAATCAAAAATATTTAGTATTGGTAAAAATTATGCAAAAAATGCGCCATCTTTTGATGTTTATAACGAAAACAAGTTAACCCTAGAACATACCTTTGATAATAATTTAAATGAAAATTTTCTTACTACAATCGATAAAGGTTATTCTGTTCAAATCAGAAAGAATGAAAACGAGTCATGTTTTTATAGTTTTCCTGAAGTTAGTGATTTTAGCAGCAAAAATTATAAGTGGCAGTTAAAAAAATTAAATCAAACATATGACATAACTATTAAAGACTTTTTAAGAGAATTAAAATCATTAAACTTTGTTCAACAAGTCTCGTACACCAAGTTAAACTCTATAAATACAGTCCAAATCTTGAATAAGCATTTATCTATTATCGAAGATGTAAGAAAGTTTACCAATGTTAAAATTGATCTTTTGCTTGAAGAGAATATGTTTTTTAAACATTATTCTTTTAATGTTCCTCAAGATTTGTCCTCGTTATTAAAGGAAATAAAAGAAATTGTAAAAACATTTCCTAAAACTAGGTCGATTGATGATTTAATTAATAAACCTTTTCAGGTAGTTCTAGATCAAGGGATCGCGGGTATTTTATTTCATGAGGCTGTGGGTCATTTGGTTGAAGCAGATTATATGAAATTCGGTTCCAGTTTAAAAAATTATCTAGGGAAAGAAATTGCAAATAATACAGTTAATTTAGTTGATTATGGAGGCAAAGAGAATGATTATTACTTGTCTAAATATGATGATGAAGGTAATCCGCATAAAAAAATCTCTATTATTAAAAATGGTTTTTTAAGTAATTTGCTTTTTTCAGAAAAATTTAATCCTGCCTATTCGTGTAATGCTCGGCGTCAATCATTCAGATTTGAAACCTTACCACGAATGTCAAATACGTATTTAGAGTTAGGAAACTCTAACCTAGAAGATATAATAAAAAGTACTGAATTTGGAGTTCTTATAAAAAATTATTTTCAGGGTGAAACAAATCCTTACTCTGGAGAGTTTAGTTTCATTGCATCCGATGTTTACTTGCTTGAAAATGGGAAAATCACATGCCCGTTAAATTCTATCAAAGTTAGTGCCGATACTCATGTTTTCTTAAAGTCAATCATGTTAATTGGCAATGATTTAAAATTTTATCCTGGTTTTTGTGGTAAAATGGGACAGTTTATCCCTGTTACAATGGGTTCTCCTACAATTAAAGTGGATAATCTTAGGGTAAGGGGTGTTTAGATGAATTTACAAGATAAAGAAAAGTTATTTGCATTATGTATAGATAAAGGGATTTCAGATATAGAATTTTATATTGAAGAACAGTTGGAAACAAAAATACAAAGTAATCAGGGAAATCTTCAAATTAGCCATAATAGGGATAAAGGGATAGGGATACGTTGTAAATATAATGATTGTGTTGGTTTTGCATCTTCAACCTGGAGTGAAGAAAACTTACCAGATATTATTGAAATTGCTCGTACCAATGCTCAAAGAAGTAGCAAAAAACGACCTGCACCCTTTGTTCAAAATCAACAATATGAGGAACAAGCGAGAATCGATGAAGTCAAAGTAACTAAAATTACTCAGCATTTATTTAAAATCTTTTCTCCATCTACTTCTGTCATTAATTTTACTAATATTCAAAAGCGTATAGAAATAGTGACATTTTCCTCTCATATATCTGATTTTTTATCTTATAACCAACTTGAAGCTATGGATTTAAATAGTCGAAATACAATACTGATGAAGAAAAAAAAATTATCAGATTTTGATATAAAATTTGATAATACCTCAGATATAAAAAGTATGAGTGTAAATGATTTTTCATTTACAAGAATTGCTCTTTCGCCGGAGATCAATTCTATGTTTATTTCGATAATCGGTGAGAGTTTAAAGTATTCGAACATAAAAATGGGGAAAACTTTAATATTTGAAAAGAAATTTGCTAAGGAATTAACGCTAATAGATAAAGGATTGAATACATTTTCAAAATTTGATGGGGAAGGTTTCAAAAAACAAAGTACTGTTTTAATTAAAGATGGTGAAATCCAGTCATTTTTATATAACTCTGAAGAAGCTTTTCTCAACAATGAAAAACCCACCGCAAATGCATATAGATTGGATTATCATACTTTACCTCGTTATTCTTTTAACCACCTAACTATACAGCAAGGAACAAAAGATTTATCTGAAGTCATTGGCAGTAATGAAAAAGTTTTGCTTTTAAATACTATTAAAAATAATCCGTTGATTATAAATCCATTAAATGGTAACTTTCTAATTAGAGTTGATGGGCATGTAGAAATTACAAATGATACTATTTGTAAAATAAATAATATTTTGGTTTCTGGTAACATTTTTGAGGTCTATTCTAATATTAACTATATATGCAGTGATATTGAAGTCGTTTTTTCATATGGTTTGATTTCTTCACCGACAATATTAATAGACTCATCATGTTTATCTATTACACAACAATAGGTAGGTGACTATAATTTGAAAACATTATTAAAAGTGAAAAATTTATCAAAACAATTTGATTCTGACTTAGTTCTAAAAAAAATAAACTTTGAGATCAATAACAATGAGATTGTTGGCTTAATCGGGCCTAACGGTGCTGGAAAAACTACAACAATAAAATGCATTTTAAATTTGTTAACCCCGACCAGTGGTACAATCTATATTTATGATAAAACGATTTTTGATGATGAGATTTTTTTCAAAAGAGCGGTAGCATATATACCAGAACAACCTATTTACTACAGTGAATTAACACCTGAAGAGCATTTAAAATTTATCGCTATGGCTTTTAATATTGATAAAAATGATTTTTTAGTTAAAAAAAATTTATTTATAGAAAAATTTAATATATCAAAATATCTGAATAAAAAGTTCTTCACATTGTCAAAAGGGACACAACAAAAATTTTTATTACTAATGGCTCTAGTCAGAGAAAGTAATTTATTAATTATCGACGAGCCATTTAGGGGACTAGATCCTATAGCTATAGATGAGTTTATCAAGTTAATTGTAGAGTTAAAAAATCATGGGCATGGAATCTTACTTTGTACCCATGACCTTTCGATTGCTGATAAGCTTTGTGACAAAGTATTACTACTGAACGAGGGGGAACAGTTATTATTTGGTGATCTGGAAAAATTAAAACTTAACCATTCAGTTAACACCTTAAAAGATATCTTTTTTGAAAAAGTAAGTATTACTGAAAATACAAACGACTATTTGAAAAAATGAAGTATCTAAGGGGGTAAAGATATAGTGTTATATCTTTATATACGTTATGTAAATTTATTAAATAAAATAAAAACCTTCTTTTCTAGTAAAGAAAATGTTATATTTATAGTTTTTCTTTTTTTAAATCTACTGATGATTCCAGATTATGTTCAATCATTTTCTTGGAATCCTTTAGATAAAGTGTACCAATATCATTCTTTATTACTTCTGGTTTTTATCTTTTTTAGTATTAAAACAATTTTTCGAGGAGGTATAAAAACTGCATTATACATAACTCGGGAAGAGAGTTATTATCTTTACTTGGGACTCACAACGGATAAAATTATTATATATAAAGTTATTGAGTTATTTATTGTGAAAGTCGGTGTTGGATTACTTCTATTCGTGTTATATTATTATTTTTTTCCTCAAGTTGATTTTACTTCCAACTTATTTCTGTTTGTTTTATTAGCTATTTATTACTTTTTCTGCGAAACCATAATGTCATTAATTTACCAGTCTAAAAATCTGAAAAGATATATTAAGTCACTAGATAAAATTATAAGTATTGTCCTAATATTTATAATTTTATTATTAATAAAAAAAGAATATTTTGCTTATTTATTAAGTAATTTTGATCCAATGGTAAAATTAGGAAACATTATTGAATTATTTCTGATTCAAAACTCCATTAGACTCATAGGCATAATTATTGTGTTAACCTTGATCTCTGTAAAAATTATATTGAGTATAAAAGACAAATATAATTTGCTTAAATTTGGTAATTTTAAATCTGATTTAAGTGAACTGTATAGAAAAGGTCCAATAAATTCTTCACAACCTGAAGTTAATCGCTTATCGGATCAATTGTATGGTTCAACAAATATCGCAAATTCTTTTTTACAAAATTATTATAAAAAAGGGTATGGAGCTTTAATATACAAAAACTTAATACTTTTATTTCAAAAAAGAATGATCGAGCATCTACTTCCATTCGTTGATATATATTTAGTTTTACTAGTATTTACATATGCACAAGTTAATACAATTAAAACAATTGCATTAACATATGCTATTGTATCATTTTCCAATAGAGTTAATAATTTTATTTTTGAAGATATCAAGATAAAAGAATACGTACTTTTGCTCCCTCTTAGAGTTAAAGATTTCAAAATAGCTTATTTATTCTTGCCAACGCTTTTTTCGTGTATATTTAGTTTCATATTGATGCTATTTTTAGGTAATATATTGTATCTAAAACTAGATACAATGATTTTGACTTTAGTTTTACTATTATTTTTAATTATTAATAATAATTTACTTACCCAAACTCAGATATTTTTAAGATATCTCATACATAGTAAGACATATCAAATCAAAATATATTATTTCATCTTAATCTTATTTACATATAGCTGTGTTCATTTATTGTTAAAAAATAATTCAATTATAATGATTTTAATAGCATTAGTAATAAATATAATTTTTTTATCACTGTTATATAAGATTTATAGTTCTATTTTAAATCAATTTATTACTTGTCGAAATGTATCAGAATAAAAAATAGCTTTGACAATATTTTCGTACCCATTTTCTTCTCAGTAATTGAAATTCTTTTTGTCAAAGAAACGTCTATCAACCTGATTCTTTATATTCTATATATTGACAAATAATTTTTATATTAGTATAATATATTCATGTTCATATTTTCCATAAGGAGGTAAAAATATGAAGTCCAAAAAAGAAAAGTTTGAATTGAAATCTCGTTCTGCTTTTTGTATGCTTTAATTCTTAACAAAAAGGGAAGTAATCATCTATGATGTATGTAGAAAGAAAAGAACATTTCGTTGATTTTTGCAAATGTAACGACTTCATTAGCAAGAGTAGACTAATGTATAGAATACTTGATAACTTAAGTAATGGAGATTCGTTATCAGCACCGTTAAAAGTTTTTATAGAAGTTGCATCGAATTTTTCTAAAGAACTTATCGAAGGCATCAGGGTTTTTAGCAGTAACAGTACTATTTGGATGATTGCACTACTCTCCGCTTTTGTTTCTATTAGTGTTGGGGCAAACAATGCCTTAGTTGTTGTATTTGTTGAAAAATTCTTAGGACTAGGTTCACAAGAATATGGCTTATTAGTTACTTTCCTTGGTGTTGGATTGTTTTTTGGTTCTATTTATATAGGGAACCGAAAAGAACTGAATACAATCTCTTTACCTTTAGCTTTATTGATAACTGGAATATCTTTTTTGGCATTCGCAAATATTAAAAATTTCCTAATAGCTTTGCTATTAAGATTACTAATAGGAATAGGTATGGGAATTTTTACTGTGATAAGTATCTTCTTTACATCAAATCTATATTTCAGCTCAAAAACGGAGGCTTCTATATGAGAGATTTTTTTTATTTGTCAACAATATGCTATTTAACAATAGAGGAAAAAGTATTAATGTTAAACTTTAAAGATAAATGGAACAATAGATCATGTGCTCCTGGTGGGAAAATGAATAAAGGTGAAACTCCAACAGAATGTATCATCAGAGAATTTTATGAGGAAACAGGACTTCTATTGAAATCTCCATATTTGAGAGGGATTGTACAATGGATAAATGAAGGTAATAAGTCACAAGGTTTAATTTTTATATACCAATGTGATAACTACACTGGCAATCTCTTAGAACAAACTGATGAAGGATTTCTGTCATGGATTCCCATTGCTAATATTCCATCTTTGAATCTGTTTTCGATAAACAAACATTTTATAGATATGATTCTTCACTCTTCGAACTTCTTTGAAGGTACTTTTTATATTGACCAAAATACAGATGTTATCAGTTTTGAATTAAAGGAACATTAGTATGTGAAGGGAATTAAGACTTCCTTGATCTGAAAAGGTACCTCCTCCAAACCACTGAAAACCAGTTTTTAAGTTAACATTAAATACATAATAGCTATAAAGAGTATTCAATGATATAAAAAATAATATAAACATATAAAATATTCTTTGTTCAAGATTTCTATTCTCCTTTTTCAGCCACTCCAACACAAAAACAACAGTATAAGAAAGCAGTAAAACCCTTCTAAAGCGATTCTAGAGGGCTTTTCTTATGTAGTCATTTTCTATTCCTGATAATGTTCTTTTCCTATGGGGTAGTTCACAAGAATTTCCCCTTACCAGTCAAATGTAAAGGTATAATTATTTTATAATTAAATTTAACAATACCTATATTTTTCCAACGTACATCCTCCTGAGCCTTTTATATCGGTAAGAAGCCTGTCTACAGTGCCATATTTAACTATCCACCCTTAGTATAAAAGAAACCTCCACTTCGTTATATACTAGGTTTAAGTGTAGGTTAGGAAACTAGCTTCAGATTACACTAAAAATAAAAACACAATCTACCTCCCTACTCTTACATAG
>JAGMES010000193.1 GCA_023128035.1 Halanaerobiales bacterium
TTTTGAGTGTAAAAGGGTAAAATTTTAAGATTAGTATTTACTGACAGAGTTTTTATCCTAAAATCGGGGGTTTACTGTCAAAAAGCATGTCTCTTAACAGTATTATTACGTTTGGGTAAGACTAGTGGTTTTATGGGGTTAAAACCATTAACTATTCCTTATTTTAATCAGAAGAAAGGGCGATATATTTATACATTTAAAAAAAGATGGATAGATATGGTTCATTTCCTTTTTTATGCAGGTAGAGCATATACTCATAAATTACAAGGTGATAAAAATCCAATTGGAGAAGCAATGCAAGAAGGTTATAGACAGGAGGCATTAGATACTTTTAGATCTACTTGGAGTGCATATAGTTATGAAGATTTGCCAAGCGATTTGATGGGAGCAACTTTTGCAGTTAGATATTTTGATGTAACTAGTGGATTAAGCTTATCTGTACAGATTGCGAATTTTTTAAATGGTTTTGGTGCTACATTACCTTCGGAATCACCAAATTGGGCAGATATACCTGAAAAAGATTCTAAAGATGATCTTTTGACCTGTAGTTATACAACGGAACCGTTGTTTACAAAATAATATGATATATACAAATAAAATAAAAAGGATATATATGCTTTAGATAACAAAATATAAAGCGAAAGAGTTTCTTGAAGCTAACTTGTACAATGTCCAAATTTAATTATTATTTCCATAATATATCTTTATAGAAAGAAGGGATTTGTATGTATGAAAAAAAAATAAACCTAGATGATGAAAGGTATGTTTATCTGGGAAATGATTTGGGATGTACTTATTCTCCTGAGTTGACTCGCTTTAGGGTTTGGGCTCCAACAGCGAGTAGGGTGGAATTAATTATTTATGATAATGATGATGATTTAGAGGGTAAAGTCATTCAGATGAAAGAAGATGTTAAGGGTACTTGGATGATAGAGGTTTGTGAGGATTTAAAAGGTAAGTTTTATACATATAGAGTTTATGTTTTTGGGGAGGTAAATGAAGTAGTTGATCCTTATGTCAAATCAATCAATGTTGATGGTTCTAAAGGAGCAATTGTGAATTTGGCTGAAACAAACCCAGAGGGTTGGGATATAACATCAAAGCCGCCATTTAAAAATTTTGTCGATGCAATTCTTTATGAAACTCATATTAGAGATATTTCAGTATCCAAAAATTCTGGTATTGTTAATAAAGGTAAATATCTTTGCCTGACAGAAGAAAATACTTGTTCTCCAGAAGGATTTGCTACAGGTATTGCTCATTTGAAAGAGCTTGGTATTACTCATCTGCATCTGCTACCAATAATGGAGTCAGAATTTATTATCGCTGATCAGGATAAATATAATTGGGGTTATGGAACTAATTTCTTTTTTGTTCCAGAGGGACAGTATGCTACAGATCCTCGGAATCCTATAAAACGTATTAAAGAACTTAAAGAAGCAATTTTAACTTTACACAAAAATGGTATTCGAGTGATCCTGGATGTAGTTTATAATCATACGGGTAAAAAGATTCCTAATTTAGAAAAAATTGTCCCAGGGTATTATTTAAGAAGAGATGCTGATGGTAATCTTATATGTGGTTCTGATGTAAACAATGATTTTGCTTCAGAACGTCCGATGGCTCGAAAATTGATGATAGACTCAGTTAAATATTGGGTAACTGAGTTTAAGGTGGATGGTTTTCGTTTTGATTTAATGGGTCTTCATGATCGGGAGACAATGCTGCAACTTATGGAAGAGATTAATAAAATTGACCAGTCAATTTTATTATATGGGGAACCTTGGATTCTAGAGACCGGATTGAAAAAAAGTGAGTTAATGATTAAAAATGCTCAACAGGGTACTTCAATTGCTATCTTTAATGATAATGTTCGTGATGCTATTGCTAGTGGAGGGCTTGCACTAGTTACTGATGCAGGTTTTGTAAGCGGTAAACCAGATATTGAATCTAGTATCAAGAAGGCTGTTGTTGGTTCTATTATAGATTATGATCCGGAAAATGTATATAATGTTGAATATGTAAGGGATAAACCAGAAGAGATAATTCATACATTACAACCCAATGAGACGATTAATTATGTAACATCACATGATAATTATGCATTAAGAGATCGTTTGCAACGTAGTGTACCTAATGCAAGCGAAGGGGATATAGAAAAGATGGCTATGCTAGCAAATGGGATTGTGTTAACCTGTCAGGGGATTCCATTTTTAGCTGGCGGGGTGGAAATTCATAAAACAAAATATGGTGTTGATGACAGTTTTGAATCTCCTGATTATATTAATGAGATTGACTGGTCTTATAAAAAGAACTATTTTAATATGTTTAAATTTTATCAAGGTTTGATAATGTTAAGAAAAGAACATCCAGCTTTTAGAATGGTAAACGCTGATCAGATTAAAAATCATTTCAAATTTTATGATTCTCCTAAAGGAACTGTGGTATATTCAATAAATAACTACGCTAATGGTGATCTATGGAAAAATATTGTTGTTATTTATAATCAAAATTGCTATTCGGTAAATATAAAATTATCAGGGGGTGATTGGTCAGTTGTTGTTGAGGATGATAAGGCTGGAGTTGAAGTTTTACGAAAAGTAGTTGGAAATACTATGGAAATTTCTAGGATTAGCATGATGGTATTATACAAGTAATTTTGCGATTTGAGGTAAGATATTAAAAGAGCACGACTTCAAAAAGTCCTGCTCTTTTGATGTGTCATATAAAAATTTTAAGTAGAAAATTATATAGTGGAGTTGTTTGGACTATTAGTTTTTCACCAGGTTTTGCTATGTCTTGTAGATCAATTTTTTTGTGGTTTATAGTTAGAGTTTGACCGGGAGTGCGAGAAACTCTGATTATGATTTTTGGTAAAGTAGTGTTCATGTTCTTTAAGACGAAAAAACCATTTTCATGTGAAAAGTTTTTTGTTTCTAGTGGTAGTCCAGCTCCATAGGATTTGAAACGTGTTTCGGTTAAGATAAATTTTCCTTTAGAAGTTATTTTAAATATTTCTAGTACGGGAGTTTTTTCAACAGAATGAATATATTCTAATACGATACTGGTTTTAGGAAGAAGAAGTTGAGTAGAAATGGGTTTTGAATTATCTTCCCGATAAATTTGAAAAGTAGGGAAAGTTAAAATTACTATAATTAAAAAAGCTATAACAGTTGTAATAATTTTTTTTGACATAGAATCAATTCCCTAAATATGTGCTCTTTTTTTGCGTTGCATATAATAAATTAGCGCAAAACAAAGGATACCAATTAGCGATAATGTTACATTTGGAATTATTAAAAGAATTGCTATTGTGAGTAAAGCCAATCTTTCAATAATATTGGTTTTAACTAAGAAGTAATTCTGTATTGCAGCGGCCAGAGCATACATGCCGATAACTGAAGTAATAAAAGCAATAATTACTTGACCAAGAGTAGTATCAATTAAGAGTAGCGTCGGAGAGTAGACAAAGAAAAATGGTAATAAAAACGCTGCCAGGTCAAATTTGAAACCCATTATACCCGTCTTTACAGGATCTGACTTGGCTACCCCCGCCGCCGCATATGCTGCAAGGCTCACAGGAGGGGTATCATCAGCAACAATTCCGTAATAGAATACGAAAAGATGTGCAGCGATCAAAGGTACACCCAAACGAGCTACTGCGGGAGCTGTGAGGGTTGCCATAACAATATATGTAGCTGTTGTTGGTAAACCAAATCCTAAAATAATTGATGCAATCATTGCAAAAATTAAAGTTAAGAGTAGGTTACCATTTGCTAAAGTGACAATCAAACTTGTCATTCTTAATCCGAGACCTGTTAAATTAACTACTCCGATAATAATACCAGCACAGGCACAAGCTAAAGCGATTCCCACCATATTTTTTGCTCCCCATTCTAGAGCAGAAATGGTCTCTTGGCTGAATTTCTTAGCAACTTTTTGTGGAGTAGTAGGATCTTTTTTATTAAATAATGAAAATATCTTAACTACTATACTGATTGAAATGGTTGCAACTATTGCATAAAAAGCTGATCCAAGAGGAGTTGCACGTTTAATAATCAAAAAATATAGAAGCATAAGAATCGGTATGATATAGTAAAAACCTTTAACTAAAGTTGACCAAAATGGAGGTAACTCTTCTTTGTTCATACCTTTAAGACCTGTTTTTAATGCTTCAATGTGAACAATGCTAAAAATAGCGATATAACTTAATATACCAGGGATAAAAGCTGCTTTAATAATGTCAATATAAGGAATACCTGTAAATTCAACCATAATAAAGGCAGCAGCCCCCATAATAGGTGGTAAAAACTGACCATTAGTTGAAGCAGCAACTTCAATACCAGCAGCAACATCTGGTTTAAAACCAGTTTTCTTCATAATCGGTATTGTAATTGCACCTGTTGTAACAGTGTTAGCAATAGAACTACCAGAAATCATACCCATAAGTCCACTTCCTACAACTGCTGCCTTTGCAGGCCCACCACGAAAATGTCCAAGACAGCCAAAAGCTAAATTTAAAAGATAATTACTAACCCCTGTTCTTTCTAAGAATGCTCCGAGTAAAACAAACATAAAGACGAAGGTAGCAGAAACTCCTATTGGAATACCAAATATACCTTCTGTTGTAAGATAAAGCTGAGAGATAATTCTAGTAATAGAGAATCCTCGATGTGCTAATGGTCCAGGCATGTAAGGACCGAAAAAACCATAAATTAAAAAGATAACAGCTATGATTGGGAGGGCAATACCTATTGAGCGCCTTGTTCCTTCTAATACCAGAAGGATAAGGATTCCCCCCATAATTAAATCAAGAGTTGTTGCAGCCCCTGCTCTCAAAGCGAGAGCTTCTAGATTAGTAATCACATATAAACAGGCAGCAACCCCTAAAATAGTAAGAATTATATCTAGAACTGTTGGCTTTTCTCCTTTCTTTTTAGAAGAAAATGGGAATAGCAAAAAAGCTAAAGGTAAAATAAGCATTATGTGAAAAGCTCTTTGTTTGATTGCTAACAATATACCAAAACCGCTGGTGTATAAATGAAATAACGATAAACTTATAGCAATAATTAGAACGATACGAGCCCAAAATCCTTTAACATCTCGATATCGTTCAAGTTCTTGAGTAATTTTATTAGTATCAGTCATATTTTAAATTGTCCCCCCTCCAAAAGAGTAACTGGTACTTGTGCGTGCGCTTTAAAGTACCAGTTTATTTTTTATTACAACATTAATCATTTAAAAGATCTATTACATCTTTGAAAACTTCACGGAAGAATTTCTTAGAGCCTGGATGTAATTCGATAGGCATACCAATGAGGGCTTTATAAAGGTCGATTGCAGCACCTTTAGCATGGATCTGGCTTAGACGATCTAAATTTCCAAAGAGAGATTTTGTCAAATTATAAACTAATTCTTCATCCAAATTTTTGTTGGTAATAAGCATTGCTTTTACAGTAACTGTTTGTACAGGTTCCACTTGTCCAGAATATGTTTTTGCTGGAATGATTGCTTTGGTATAGAAAGGATATTTTGCTATTAATTTATCAACAATTTCATTGTTAATATTAAGAATTTTAACTTCATGTGTAGCAGCAAGGTCAATAACAGCAGCAGTAGGAATACCAGCAGTTAGAAAAGCAGCATCTACATGACCATCTTTTAATTGATCAACTGCTTCTGAAAAAGAAAGATAATCTACAGTCATATCTTTATAGGTTAGGCCATAAGCTTCAATTACCTGACGGGCATTGGCTTCAACACCACTACCAGGTGCACCTACAGCAATTCTTTTACCTTTAAAATCATTAACAGAATTAATTTTTGAGTTTTCTGTAGTTATAATTTGAATAATCTCGGGATATAACATAGCTACCCCTCTGATATCACTTAAACTTTTGCCAGCGAACAATTCTGTTCCAGTAGAAGCATAGTAAGCTATATCATTTTGTACAAAAGCTAATTCAACTTCTTGATTTTGTACAAGGCGACTATTTTCCACAGATGCTCCACTAACTTCTGCTGTAGCATTAACATTTGGAACAAACTCATTAAAGATTTCAGCCATACCGCCACCTAAAGGATAGTAAGTTCCACCAGTTCCACCTGTAGCAATAGAAATAAATTGTGTTCTAGCCATAGCTGGGATTGATAGAACGAGGATTAAAGATGCGACCAACATTAAAAACATAATTTTTCTGTTCATTTAAGCACGCTCCTTTTTTATAGTCTCCTTTTAGTTTATATAAAAATGGTAAAAATTTCAAGATAAAAATGAAATAAACTTAATATACTATGCAGTAAGTAAGGAGAAAAACTATAAAAATATAAATTTAACAATATTAAATTGCATTAAATAGTCTAAAAAATACAGAATTCAATTATTATTGGCGGAGGTGTAACTGATACGGCTATTGTCAGAGAGTTATCTTGATTTAATCTGGATGTTGTTCTTGTTGAAAAAGAAGATGATGTAGCAATGGGAACCAGTAAGGCAAATTCAGGGATTATCCACGCAGGTTATAATGCAGAGGCAGGAACATTTAAAAGGGAACTTAATGTTAAGGCAAATCCGAAATTTGATAAAATTTGTAACGATTTAAAGGTGCCATTTAAAAGAATAGGCTCGATGGTTATTGGTTTCACAGAAGAAGATTTGGAAGTATTAAAAGCAGAAAAGCAAAATGGAGAAAAAATGGGTATTGAAGGTATGGAAATTGTTGAATGTGAGAGATTGTTTGAGATGGAGCCAAATCTTAATCCTGAAGCGAAGTATGCACTGTATGCTCCTACAGCTGGTATTATTTCACCTTATGAATTTACCATTGCTCTAGCAGATAATGCAGTTGTGAATGGTGCAAAAGTGTTACTAGAAACCGAAGTTGTTGATATAAAGATGGATGAAGAAAAGATATTGGGTGTAGAGACTACTAAGGGATTTATAGAAGCAAAAATTATAATTAATGCGGCTGGTGTATATGCTGATAAGATTGGTGCTATGAGTGGAGAGAGTTTTAAAGTTATTCCACGCAAAGGAGAATATCATCTGCTTGATAAAAAATGGGGTAGTGTTGTTAATCATGTTCTCTTCCTTGTTCCGAATAAAAAATCAAAGGGTATTTTGGTTACACCTACAGTCCATGGAAATTTATTGTTTGGGCCTAACTCCAATGAGATTACTGACAAAGAAGATTTGGCGGTTACTAAAGCCGGGATGGATGAAATATATGAGGGAGTAAGAAAAATAATTCCTTCCATTAACAGGCGAGATGTAATTGCTTCATTTTCTGGTCTCAGAGCAACAGTTGGTGATGATTTTATTATTGAAACTTCGTTACTACTCACCTACTAACATTT
>JAGMES010000194.1 GCA_023128035.1 Halanaerobiales bacterium
TCCAAAGAACTTTTGACTGTCCAGTCACTTACTAATGAATTTAAATAATAGACATATGGGCTTTTATTTAATTCTTCCACACTAAATCCAGAAACATTAATAAATGAGGAACATGTAAAATGTTTATTTTTTAATAGAATATGCCTAATATACATATTATTACAAAATAAGCTATAATCATTTTCCTTTTGTTTAGTTAATTCATCTGAAATAAAATATTTATAAAATGAAGTTTTATTACAATCTTCAATATATGATCTTTCTATTGAGAAATAGGATAGAATAGGATTGACCTTACCAGTCAAAATCATATTATGAAAAGCTTTTTTCGCAAGTTTATTGATTCCTTCTAGTTGTATAATGTAAGGAGTTCCATTTACATCATATGGTACTACTACACGTCTAAAAATAATTGCTAAATCGTTTATTGCGTCTTCAATTGGTAAATTTCCAGAAAGTGTGATTGGACTTACTACTTCCGAATCAAATTCTCTTTGAAAATAATATTGGTAGGATAATGCTACTTGAATATTCATGTTGTTGTGAATAATTGTTTCTAAATAATTAATACCAACATCATTAGTTAATTCATTTTTGTAAGTGTTTACTTTATGCTGAACAAAATTTTTCACAGGATTTTGCTTAACTTGATTATATTTTATTTCAATAAACATAATTTTAATCCTTTCTTAAAGCTATTTTCTTTTACGTTATAGGTAGCCGCATATAGAACAGTTTAACTTTAATTTGAATTTAGATTATCCATATTTTAGGCACTAATACCTAGTTCTAGTAAATTTACTAGAACTAGGTATTATAACACGATATTATTTCTTTATTTGTACACAACTGATGAGTTGCTGCCAGTATATGTATTTTCTATCGTTCTTAGAATTAGGTTACTCCATCCAACTCTTACTGCAGTAACATCTGCAGGTATGGAGTAATAAAGATACGAACAATCAGTAACATACGTAACACCACCCAATGCAGGCATGTTTACAGTTTCTGTATAGTATGTTTCAGGAAATAAGAAGCTATGCTGCACTAGCTATCAGGGTTTTAGAGTAAAAAGCTATATTTTCTTTTTCCGTGCAATATTCTTCTGATTTCTATTGTGTCATCATTAACTACATAAAATATAAGATAGCTGTTTACAACGAGCATTCGATAGCCTTGGAGCTGTAAGTGAAAGTTTTTCGGTACTCTCCCTAATAAAGGGAAAACTTATAATTTAGAAATTGCTTCGTCTATTTGATCAAGTAGTTTTAAAGCTGCATAGGGGTTATCAATCTGGATATATTCAAGTATCTCAGTGAGATCTTTTTCAGCGATTGGTAGATATTGAATTTGATATTTATTGTTCACTTAATTTAGCTCTCATTTTATTCATTAAGTCTTTATGGGCTATCTTAGGAGCACCAGATTTACTTTCAGTTTCAGCTTCTCCAAGTTTTTGATATAATTCAAGAAGAGTACGTTGTTTTTCATAAGCGGCTAAACTCATTACGACCATATTACCTTGACCATTTTTCGTTAAAAATACGGGTTCTCCTTCTTTGTGGCAAATTTCAGATATTTTACTGAAATTATTTCGTAGATCAGAGATGGGTCGAATAATTGGCATAATTATCACTCCTTATCATTAGAGATACTATTATTATATCATAATTATGATAATTTATCTATATAAGTGAGTTCAATTTTAGCAACTAGATATTTCTAAAATTAATGTGGAGAAAGATATGTGAGTTGGCAGAAGTAATTAGGTAGTTCGAATGTAGCACATTAGAAATATAAACGGTAACATTGAAGAAAAATTATATTAATTTGTAGTTGTATTAGAAATTATTAGTTAAGATTAGTGAATATTGAAGTGTATATCGTAAAAACCGTCCAACAGCTTATAACACGGCATATCCTAAATTCTTTCGGCAAAAACTGCCTTAAGAACTTCGGATAAGTGCCGGATATGTTAGCCGCAATGCTTAGTATAGTTTAATATTTATAAAAGAGGTGATTTAATAATGGTGAAAGTTTTTATTAGTCATTCACATGAAGAGAAGGATTTGGCTTTGGCATGGCAAACTTTATTGGATCATATATCTCAAGGTGCAATAGAAGTTTGGCTATCTAGCGATACAAAACCCACTGGTGGAATGAAAATTGGTGGTGAATGGAGAGATACAATATATAATAAATTGGAAAAGGCTGATTATATTTTAGCGATTATTAGTCCTAGAAGTATTGATAGACCTTGGATTCTTTGGGAATGTGGTGTCGCTAGCGGTACAGATAAAGAACGAGGGATAATACCAATTGTTTTTTCTATGCCACTATCTGATTTTGATGGACCTTTATCAACATATCAATCTTATGCAGGAGAAGAAGAGACAAAGATAATTGAAATATGTGAAAGGTTACTTGTAGAAGCAGGGTTATCTCCTAAGAAACAATATTGGCAACCGATTATAGATTCTTATTTGAGTTCTATTAGACTCCATAGACCGCCTAGAAATGCAAGTCCAACTGCTGTATCTTTATGGGTTCGCAGGATAGAAAATTATATAAACTCTGGACGGGTATCAGAATTACATACATTAGCCGATTCAATGTATGCATCTTTAGGAAGTGAAAAAGCAATTGATGCACAGGTTCATAATCTCCTTAGTATTACTTTCTTAGAAGAAAAACAGTATGAACTGGCATTGAAAGAAGCTAAAAAGGCACTTGCTTTATTACCAGATGACTTAAATTTATTACATCGTAAAATTTTGGTTCTTTTAGAAATGAGAGAACATAATCAAGCTAAAGATAATTTAGATTATATTTATGGGCAATTTGGAGAGGCAAGATATTTACCAGAAATAGCTGGCTTGGAAGGGAGATTATACAGAGAATTGTACGAGTTAACGGGGAAAGAGGAGGAGTTAGATAACTCTATAAATGCTTACCAAATTGCTTATGAGAAAGACCCACTAAATTACTATTGTGGAGTAAATGTAGTTAACTTGAAACTGTTGAAAGGAGAACATGATGGTGCAAAAGAGATGGCTAATAAAGTTTTAGATGAAGCGTCGAAATTTTATTTAAAAGGTACGAAAAGACTTCCCTCACCTAAGCCACGTCATAAAGAATCAGCTTTAAAAGGGATTCAAAGAGTTTTTCGCAGTGCTAATTATCCAAAAGATAACTTATCAAAGTTTGAAAAAATATTGACTCAGTGATTCATGTTGCTGCTTTAGTAAAATTTGTTGGAGAATATGAGGAATTTAGAAAAGTAAATGTTTTAGGAACAGAAGAAGTGATAAACTTTGTAGAAAAATTTGATCTAATACTAAACTATATATCTACTGCGAGCATTGCTGGTTCTTTGTATGAAGAACATGATCTTGTATTAACTGAAAATGATTTCAATATCGGTCAAAACTATGTTTCCACTCATTATATCAGAACAAAGTTTGAAGCTGAAAATCTGATACTTAAAAAAATCAAATCTGGTTTAAAGGGATCAATATTCAGAGTTAGTAACCTAACAGGCCGTTATAGCGATGGGCATTTCCAGATTAATATTAATGAAAATGATTTTTATACTAAAATCAAATTGGCAATTGAACTAGGTGTCATTCCTGCTGAATATATGTTAGGAAACTATGAATTTACTCCTGTAGATTATTGTAGTAAAGCAATTATTGAGATATCAAAGACAAAAGAAGCAGTGGGACGGATTTTCCATTTGATGAATCCTAAGTTTGTACTCTTACCAGTAATACTGGAGACTGTAGAAACATTAGGGAAGTCTATTGAGGTCTTAAAAGATATGGATACATATTTCGACCATATAAGAGAACTTGGAAAAGATCCTGCAATGTTAGAAGTAATAATGGGCCAGGTTCATTTTAAACGCTATGCCGCTGTTAGAGAATACATGGTAAGAGTTGATGCTACAATTACGAATAAGTATTTGAGAAAGATAGGGTTTGAGTGGCCAGAAATTGATCAGGACTATCTTGCTAAAGTTTTTAGGCATATGGATAGTGTTGGATATGTAAATATTTTGGGATGAGTCGAGCGAAATTCTTGGTTAACAGACATGGATTTTCAGCCTATGGATTACCGGTAAAATCTCCTTTTTTTGTATTTTTGAATGATGGAGTTCGGGAGTATTTTGGAGTAATCAAGTCGTTTTTGGTGGATCGGTAGGAAAATATTTTCAGGATTGTATGTGTTTGTTGCTAATTGGAATTAATGGTGAAACCAAAAGAGTAAAAAGTTATTGAGAAAAAGGTCTCTGAATATGTAGAGACCTTTTTATTTTTGTTTTTGTCAGTTTATTTATTTTGTTAAATTGTAGCTAATATTTAAAGACTTTATTCGATTTTTTTGATAAAATTGTTTTTTTTAGACAAAAGAGAATACTGTAAAAATAGGAAATTTATAAAGAACTTTTGGAAATATTGACGAAATACATTAAGTATATAGAAAGATATGCTGATTATCTGAAATACTGATAATAGTTATATATGCCGATTATGAGGAATACGTAGACGCAGGACTAGAAAAGTATTAGACGAAATACAATCAAATAATGGATAAAACATAATAATATAGTAAATCTGAAAAAAAGGGTTATCCAAAGGGACAGATCAATACATTAAATGCAATGGGGAGTATGTACTTAAATCAGCGCAATGTGAAGAAAGCTATGGAGTTACATGAAAAGGCATTAGAAATCTCTAAAAAACTTAGAATTGTATCGGCTCAAGCTGCTACATTACATTTAATTGGAAAATGTCATGAGGTTCAAGGAGAATTAGAAACGGCTCTAGACTTATATAAAGAATCACTGGAAATAAAAGAGAAAATTGGTAATTCAGGTAGTCAGGCAATGACACTAAACGCCATGGGAAGAATTTATGAAAGTCAAGGATTATTTGATAAAGCAATGAAATTATATAAAAAATCTTTAAAAATAGTTGAAAAAATAGATAATGTTAAGGGACAAATAGTTACTTTAAATTTACTAGGTGGTATCTATGCAAAACAAGGAAAAGTAGAGACGGCGTTGGAATTATATAAAAAATCGTTGGAGTTGAGCAAGGAAATAAACGATGTAGAGGGCTGGGCAAATATATTAAATTCAATGGGTATTATTTATAAAAACCAAGGAAAAGTAAAAAAAGCCATGGAGCATTATGAAAAGTCATTGGAGATGAATAAGAATATAAATAATAAGATGGGTCAAGCCAGTACATTATGCAACATGGCCTGTCTTTTGGAAGAGGAAAACAAATACAAAAAAGCTTTTGAATTATATATCAAATCAGCAACCATTTTGGCTAAAATTAAGGCATGGCCTACCTTATATAATGTTCTTTGGTATTTAGGAGTAAATGATAAATACGAAAACTCATTACAATATTTTGCTCAGGCTTTCTACCTTTTATTCCAGCTAAATTTATCTGAAGAAAATAAAGACAATTTAGTAGACATTTTTATTAGCAGACTCAAAGGAAAACCTGAAACTGCCTCATTAGTTAACGAGATAGAAGTTGCCGCGAAAAAGGATAAAGTAGAAGATATAAGCAATAAACTTATTCAAATAGCAGTAAATCTGGTTGAGAACGAGAACTGGTTATTTAATCCTAACGAATTTCTTTAAGGAAATTGATTTAAATTTGGCTAGAACAAAGGTCAATAAGCAGGAAAATATTTATTTATAAAGAATTTAAAAGATAGTATTCTGTAAATAATAGATATTGGAGAAAATCCGACTGATTAAAAAATAATTATTTTATATTATCCTTTAACTAGAGGAGAATGGAGGTTAAATATATGTTAAAAAGTTTGCCTATCGGAATAAGTGATTTTAAAAGATTACGAGAAACAAACTGTTATTATGTTGATAAAAGTTTATTTATTAAAGAGATATTAGAAAATGATGCTGAAGTTGTTTTATTACCGCGACCACGCCGCTTTGGTAAGACCCTAAATTTATCAATGCTTCAATACTTTTTTGAGAAAACAGACGAGAATTATGGTTATTTATTTAATGATCTTGCTATTAATAAAGTAGATGAGAAATATATAAAAGAACAGGGGAAATACCCGGTTATTTTTCTTACTTTTAAGGATGCAAAAGAAGGGGATTTTGAAACCATCTACTTTATGATCAAAAAAGCTCTTGCAGAAGAATATAACAGTCATGAATATTTATTAATTGGTGATACACTGAATTCCTTTGAGAAGGAATGTTATAAAAATATAATGGAAATGAAAGCAGAAGAGGGATTTTATCGAAGTGCTTTAAAAGACCTGTCTAGATATCTAGCAAGATATCATAATGAGAATGTTATGATATTAATTGACGAATATGATGCACCCATTCAAGAAGGATATTTAAGGGGTTATTATGACCAGATAGTAAGCTTTATGCGCAGTTTATTAAGTGGAGGCTTAAAGGATAACAAATTTTTGAAAAAAGGAGTTATGACCGGGATATTACGGGTAGCAAAGGAAAGTGTTTTTTCAGGTCTGAATAATTTGAGTGTTTATAGCTTGTTAGGTGATAAATTTAACCGTTATTTTGGTATGTTGGAAAATGAGGTAGAAAACTTTCTAAAGTATTACGGCCTGGCAAACTATAAACAGGAAATTAAAGAATGGTATAATGGCTATCGTTTTGGGGGAGAAATGGTTTATAACCCTTGGTCAGTTGTCAAATATATAGAGAATAAAGGAGAAACTGGACTATACTGGGTTAATACCAGTGGTAATGATTTAGTGCGAAAAATAATTACTCAAGGTGTAGATGTAAAAAAGGATTTACAGTTATTACTTAATAATCAAACTGTGCAAAAAGAGATTGTTGAGAATGTTGTTTATAGTGAGATTGAGAACAATACTGACACAATCTGGAGTTTTTTCTTATTTAGTGGTTATTTAAGAGTAGAGAAAAAACAAAAGGTGCGTGGAAGAGTTTATTGTGATTTAAAGATTCCAAATTTAGAGGTTCATTATCTATATGAGGATATTATAGTGAACTGGTTTAAGGGTAGTATTAAAAATAAAGGTGTTAATATACTGTTAAATAGTTTAACTACAGGTAATGTAGAAGCTTTTAGTGATCTATTTCAGGAATTTGTGCTAAGCAGTATGAGCTATTTTGATATTAGTGGTGATGAACCTGAGAAGATTTATCATGCCTTTATTCTGGGAATGATGGTTTATTTGAATCAAGATTATGAAATTAGGTCAAATCGGGAAAGTGGTTTTAGGCGGTATGATGTAATGTTGATTCCAAAAAAGAGCAATATGTCGGGGGAGCGGCCGTCAAGGCTGAG
>JAGMES010000195.1 GCA_023128035.1 Halanaerobiales bacterium
AAATAAAACTTTTAACTGTCCAGTTTTCAAGAAATTCTTTTATATGTGCATTTAATTTTTGGTCATCCTCAATAAGAAATATTTTATACATCGGTCTTTTTATCGAGAAAGTGTATCATATACACTTTCTCGATAAACACCTCCTTTCTATATCACTTCAACCACTCGATACTATCATCTGTTGAAAATGTTGAAACATTATACAGGAATAATACCTCTTTTATTTGATGTTCATTGATATACTTATAAATATCTAATTTATAATATCTCAAATCTATCACATGAATTTCTTTATAATGATTGGCTAGGAATGGAATAAAGCAATGAGCATAAGAATCTTTGAAAATTGCTATTTTTTTATTATTTTTTATATTTGTCTTGATTGTAACCAATGCATGATTTCCATCTAAAAATACCGAATACTTATCTTTACTATCTAAATGCTTTGATTCATATAACGAATCAGTACCTTTATTAATATCATGATAATAAACTTCATATGATTTTTCAAGTTTTTGTTGAAAAATTTCAATAGAATCAGGGGAAATATGTCTGTTATTTACCCTTGAATAAAATGTCCCATAAAATTTATCACTAACTATTTTAGAATTAAAATCATTCATATCGAAAGATTTAATTCTTAAGTGATCTGCTAATATTTGATAGGCATAATAAGCTCCTCTCATTGTCCAATGATGATCTGTTTTGAAATAAATATATTCATCTTTTTTACTGTATAAAGTTTCATATACATCTACAAAATTTATTTCTGGATTTAAATTTTCTTTCACTCGTTCAATAGTTTTCAATTGATCATAAGGACTTGCGAATAAAGGTAACATATCTTCATATATTTTCACGGAATTTGGCACTAATAGTAAGAATGTTGATACATCGGGCATCTTCTTATTAAAAATATTAATACTATCAATATTCTCATCTAACCGTTCATCTGGTTTTTTATAATGTTCTAATAAATATCCATCTTTACCAAAGAAGATTCCATTATTTTCGGTTTTTAATATTAGTCGTTCAATATCTGACTTGATTGCTACCAAATAATCTTTAAAAATAAACTGGTCTGTAATATATTCCTCAAACTTTTTTGAAAACCTACCTGATTTTATGTTTTTCCAAGTAAAATTAGGTAGGTGTGCTAATCTCCGATTTTCTGATTCTGAAAACTCTTTATCTGGAGTTAATAGATTTAAAATATTTATACTAATTAAGAAGGTCACAAACATGATAATAATTATCTTATTAGCTTTATTCAACATATTAATAAGTCCCTTCTGAAATGTTGTTAAAATCTAAAGTATAAAAATGGATTAAAAGAAGCATCCACTAAATATATGGTAGAAAGAAAAAAGATTATAAAATAAATAATTGGCATAATAACATTTTCATAAAACACTTTTTTCTTTCCCTTCAATTTTTGTAATAATGCTATATGGCTATTCTTTATCAAAGGGGTTGCACTGATTACCAACACAAACAGTAAAATTATATAATTATATATATAATAGATAAATTGAGTATCAAATAAATCTACATGATTCATGCTAAGCATTACCCTTAAATAGGCCTGGCCCATTGAAATGTCATCAAATACAAATAAAACCCATCCGATCAATAAAAGAAAGATAACATAAATATGACGAACTGGTTTCCAAGAAACTTCTAACATCCTTAGTAATCCTGCTTTTTCAATGCCAATTATTATACCAAAATACAGTCCCCAAATAATAAAGTTCCAGCTTGCACCATGCCAAAGCCCTGTTAAAAACCACACTAAAAATAAATTACGATACTTTTTTAGTTTGCTTACTCTATTTCCACCGAGAGGAATATACACATAATCTCTGAACCAAGTTCCAAGTGATATATGCCATCTCCGCCAAAACTCAGTAATACTTTGTGATATATAGGGATAATTGAAGTTTTCTAAAAAATCAAAACCAAACATTTTTCCAAGACCAATAGCCATATCTGAGTATCCACTGAAATCGAAATAAATTTGAAATCCAAAGGCTAAAATTCCAATCCATGCAGTAAATACAGTTAAGTCATTAACATTGGTCTTTTGTATTTCATTCCATAACAATCCAATATTATTGGCAAGTAGAACCTTTTTTCCTAACCCAATAATGAACCTTCTTATACCAACAGCAAATTTATCGAAATTCTCTTTTCGATTATTTATCTGTTCTGCAATTGTTTGATAACGCACAATAGGTCCTGCAATTAATTGGGGAAATAATGTAACATAAGTTGCTAATGCAATCGGACTTTTTTGTACAGGTGCATCTTTTCGATACACATCAATCGTATATGACATTGTCTGAAACGTATAAAAGGAGATTCCAATTGGAAGTGGTAAATTTAGTGATATAAAACTTGTACCAAGTATATAATTAATATTTTCTATACAAAAATCTGCATATTTAAAAAAAGATAATACGCTTAAGTTGATAATTACTGATGATAAAACAACAAGCTTTGCTTTTTTATCTTCATCTCGAAATTTTTCAATTAATAGACCATGTATATAATCAACTACTGATGAAAAAATCATTAAAAAGATATAAACTGGTTCACCCCATGCATAAAAAACTAAACTGGCAAATAATAAAATAATATTTTTTATTTTCCGCGGTACTAAAAAGTATAAAAATAATGTTACTGGTAGAAATATAAATAAAAATACTAAACTACTAAATACCATTCAATCACATCCTGTTTTTAATTTTAGTACTATTAAAAAAGGCACGCTTAACGTGCCTTTTTGAGGGTTAATTATTTTATAGTATTATCAAAAACTTCTTCTACTTTTTCAGAATCCTCGGAAATAATTAAGATTAAATATTTTCCTTGAGTCTTTAATATATGGTTTTCAACCTTTTCAAACTCTTGGGGTAGATAGGTTTTCCAGAGATTGTGTCGAGCGTTATATACTTCTTTTAATGCTTCCTCTAACCCAGCTACCTTTGATTTATCTTTTGCTTTTAAGATAATTATCTCATCTGCTCTAATATTTATCATAGCCCTATAAACCATACCTTCTTCGATGTCTTCCAAATTAATATTGTACATTTCAGCAGCATTTTCATCTGTTTTTAAATCAATTTCTCCTGACATTGGAATTTGAACTTCTTCTTTAATATTTTCTAAGATATCTTTCACTGGTACATTAGATGTTTGTCCACTACAACCAACTACAACAAAAACCATTAATACTGCGATTGCTACGAATAAAACTTTCTTCATTATTTTGCCTCCTTGATAGTATATTATTTTAATTGATGATGATTATATTTGTTTTGACGAAGAAACTAAAGATAAGTTCCTCATAAATAAAAAAATATTTTTTTCAACATTGATATCAGTTTTGGTATGACATTGGAAACATTAATAACATATACAAACAACTTGATTCTCATGAAGTAAACAGAAACCAAATCCTTTATCCGTAAAATCCTTAATTGAACCCCAAAACTCATTTTTACTTGCTTGATATTTATTCAGCAATTTGAAGATAATAAGTTCTGCATTATGAGAGAGAGAGAGAGCCATAGCCAGAGAAAATTTCATCTGCATTCCTTTGGATAATTCTTTAATCTTTTTTCTATTCGGTAGGTTAAACCGCTTTAGATATTTATAAAAGAACTCATCATCCCACTCCGAATAGATTGGACTAACAATTTTTTTCATATCCTCAACTGTTATATCTTCATAGAAATAGTTCTGATCATAAACAAAGCCAATTTTATTTTTAATTTCTTTTTCATGCCTTATATGATACCTTAATCTCCCTAGCATCTTTCTTTAATAGGTTCATAATAAGTTTAATAGTAGTACTCTTCCCAGCACCATTAGGTCAGATAAAACCCATAATATAACTTCTTGGCAAAGAAAAACTAATATCTTTTAAAGAAAAATCTTTAAAGTTTTTACGCAAATTTTTTATTTTTAAAATATTATCCATCATTATTCCTCCTTAAACAATATTCGTAACATTTCTTCGAGTTCTTCTAAATCCAAATGAATTGGTTTTGCTGTTTTAATAGCCTCTAATAGTTTTTCCTCAACAATTTTTAATCTTTTCTCCTTTATAAGTTCTTCATGCTGTGGCGCAACATAACTCCCTTTTCCTGCTACTTTTACTATGTAGCCTTCATTTTCCAACTCTTCATAAGCCCTTTTGGTAGTGATAACACTTATCTGTAATTCTTTCGCTAAATTTCTTATAGAAGGCACAGCTTCTCCTTCTGCTAACTCATCC
Organism: Halanaerobiales bacterium; assembly: GCA_023128035.1. Next base: position 4,283 of record JAGMES010000195.1, read on the forward strand.
TTTATAATTAGCTTTTTTATCTGGTTAGTAATTTGTTTCATCTGTTCAATAGCTATTTCAGTCAAAAAAATACGTAAAATCCGACTATCAGAGGAATCTGGTCGTTTTTCAACCCAACCCTTTTGCTGGAGATTTTCTATAGTCTTAGATATGTGTAATTTTGCAATCCCTGTCCTCCGTGCAATTTCACTAATGATGATACCAGGTTCTTTCTTTACCTGTCCAATAATAAGCATAGTCGAAATAGAAAAGTTGTACTCTATGAAAACTTTTCTCATAATTTCCTCCATAGCTTTATTCACTTCATGAAGTAAATCTGTAAAAATTTCAAACATAAAATTCTACTTCCTATCTTTTCTTTCTATTTTTGTATAACTAATTATTGTTCATTGAGAAACGTTCTTAACAAAATGTTACCCTTATTGCTTATACATCTTTTTATAAATATTTGCAAGTACCCTCAAAAAAATTACTATACTAAGTAAAATGAGATAATACAAAATATCTTCTTTTCTAAAAAATCCCCACTTATCATCTTTATAAACCTTCAATATTTTATCTTTACAAGTTCATTTTGCGCACTTAATAAAAAATCACTTGAGTCATTGGTAATTTAATTGTCTTAAACTCTCGAAATCATTCTTCACCAATCTCAACTTCCCAATCTGTACCAGTAAATTTTCCTTGTCCATCGTAAGAATCACTAATAGATAAAAAGTATTCTACCAGATATTTCTTATAGATACCGCTTTCAATTGTTTTTTCTATTCTTCGTTTGTTTTCCATTATATCACCTGTCACAAAAGTTTTATTGTTAAACTTATTATATACTACCATATTAGCTTGTCAAAATTTTTACAAAACAAAAAAGAACTTCATACAAAAATGAAGTTCTTTTGCTTAAAAGTTATCTAGCACTGTTGAATTACTAACATTCTCATTTCGACTCCGCCGTAGGAATTTTCTATCTTCAAATTGATAGGTTTTACTTCACACAAATATTTCGATAACAACAATCAAGGCATCGACTCTTATATTTTGTCCCCTCTGGATAATACCCTTTTTGCAAAATTCGAATAATTTCATCTACTGTACTTAAAACTTTTTGTCGATCTTTTTTTGTAATTTCAATTTCCATAAGTTTGTTTTTACTTCGTGTATATACTATATACCCTTTTTTTACTGGTACTTTAAAATTTTCTTCAATAAGAAGTCCATACATGACAATCTGAGATTTATATGTTTCGTAAATTTTACCATTATATTCAGCGAATTTATAATCTAGGGGAGATGCAGTACCATCTTCAATAAAAAGAATTTCATCAACTATTCCATGAATCTGATAATTTTCACTACTTAAATACTGTGAAATCAATTTTTCCTTTACATCAAGCTTGGTTCTAATATAATTTTTATTAATTTCCTCTTTTTCTTTATGAATATCTCTTCCTACTTGAACTTTATAACTCTGTTCTTCATGCTGAGGTATTTGCAAATACAGCATAAAATAAATAAAACGTGGACAGTACATGTATTCAATAACTTCAGATGGTGTGATACTAACTCTGTTTGTCTCCATTTTCTCACCTACCAAAACATACTCTTTAATTCTCGGTTAACACTAGCTTTATCAAAAGCTAGTCCCATTAATGTAACTTTTTTGAAATCATCCTGACACATGGGTAAAAAATAGATTGAATCTTCTTCAGGATTCATATATCTTCTACTAAATAGCATCAATTCATCACATATTGATTTACTTATATTACCTACAAAAACTGATTTTTGTACCCTCAATAATCCTAATTCTATAGCCTTTTGAGATATTAATCTTCTGGGCTTATTCTCTGAAATATCATAGATAAACCAAACTAACATTTTACTCCTCCCCTATCAAGCTGTTAGCAATTCTGTGACATTCAAATTGAATTACATCAGCAATCTTAATGTCCCTATTTCTAAAACGTATTCTTTTGTCAAAATAGTTATTTAAATTTTCTTTAAAATATCTCTTCCCATCTTTGTTTAAAGTTAATCCCCCCTGTACTTTATCGAAGTAACTTTTCTTTACAGTTTTAGCAGCAAATAATTTCATCACTAAACGATCAACATGTATTCGAAATAGCTCAATTATATCAAAAACAAAAGATTTTTTATTATAACCATCTGTATGTAATATACCAATATAAGGATCAAGTCCTGCAATGATACATGCTTTTTCAACTTTTGAATATAAAACTCCGTACCCATAGTTTAAAAAACAATTAAATTCATCTTTTGCAGGTCTTGAACTTCTTCCTTCAAAGTTATATCGATCAGGCAAAAGAAAACTAAGTACATTAAAATATTTCTTAGCAATATTACCTTCATAACCCATTAGAGTATTCCGAACATCTTCAACTTTTCCAATAACTTTGTCTATTTTATTTCTTGCTTCAGTAATCTCAATAACTACTTTCTCTATATATTTTTTCTTCTCTAGCCCTCGTTTTACCCCAAGATCTTTCAAATGATTAATACAATTATCAGCTTTCTGTAACAATAGGCTTTTCACTAAATCTGTTCCTCTTTCATCTTCTGAAATTTGTAATTGACAACGACGAACATAAGTAGTTTTTCCTAACTTTGAATGCCATATTTTCCCTACAGGATCACCATAACCATCCAGAAAATATATTTCTATATTTCTTTCTAAAGCTAATTGGATTGCATCAGAACTTATTGCTGCTCCAGTAGAGATTAAAATAGAATCAATATTTCGAGTAGACACTTTTTGTTTTTTATCCTTACACTGCAAAAGAAAACATCCCTGATCTCGTTTGAGATACGTTCCATATGTATCTATAATTAATTCCATCTCCGCCCTCCTTTTTCTTGAAATTTTTATACGATAAAATAATATTTATAAATATATATTTATTTATTCGTAACTATTCAGTCGCTAACTAAAAAGTAAAGCTTTTGACTGGTTAGTTACTGCCGCCTTTATTGCAGTAAAAGCATCGATTTTATGTTTATTAGCAGTTCCGATATAAGACATAATTGTTG
>JAGMES010000196.1 GCA_023128035.1 Halanaerobiales bacterium
TCTGGTTCTGGTTCTGGTTCTGGCTGATCCAAATTTGCAATTGCTTTATTTGGGTCTTCTTCTGTTCCTTCTACACCTTGAGAGCTTTCATCTGGTTTTGGTTCTTCAATAGGAGTTATCTGTACAGGTTTCTTTTCTTCCTCTTCTTCTTTCTCTTCTTTAATTACTTCTTTTTCATCTTCTTTTTTATCAGCAGGAGTGTCATCTTTGATAACTTCCTTCTCTAATTGAACAAAATCGACATTATATAAAATACCATCTGTTTCAATAAGCCCTTTGGTAGAAACAGTTATCAGATTATCTGGTAAAAAATACGCCACAGCAAGATGAATAACAAGTGAGAAAAAAAGAAAATATTTTAAACGAGATGGTTCTTTTGAAGGTCTTCTCATAATTTCAACTCCTACTTATTACTTTCATCTTTTTCAGTAGCCAAGGAAAAATTAGAGCCACCTACCTGGCTAACCGCATCCATAATCTGAATCAAAAATTTATATTTAGTATCCTCATCTGCTTTAATGACAACTGGTATCTTAGGTTGGTTTGCTAGTTGTAGCTGAACCTGATTTTTTAATTCATTTATCGTAACTGATTTATCTTGCAAATAGAGCTGTCCATCATTGGTAATATGAATCAAAATATTCACTGATTCAGTTTTTACAACTTTAGTCGCTTTTGGTAATTGAAGATCGATTCCGTATGGTGTAGTCTTAAAAGTAGTATATAACATAAAAAAGACTAGTAAAAAGAAGATTACGTCAATCATAGGGAGGATTTCAATTCTTGGCGTCTTCTTTAATTTAGACTTGAACATATTCCTCACCTCGATGACTCAAGATATCTAAAAGTTCCACACTCCACTTATTCATTTCTTTAGTTTGATATTCAACAACAGTCACAAAATATGAATAGCATAACATAGCTGGAATAGCTACAATCAATCCTACTGCAGTACTGATCAAAGCAGCAGCGATTCCAACACTTAACTGTTCAGGGCCAGCCATCGCCCCAACAGTGCCTAAAATATTAAAACTACCGATAATTCCTATAACTGTTCCTAATAGCCCTAATAATGGAGCAATCGAAGCAATTACATCCAATATCCTAAGATTCTTCTCAAGTTTATGTATCTCAGCCTCACCAGCGACACTGATATGTTCTGAGACAATTCTTCGATTCTGTCCATATTGTGTTAGTCCAGCAGCGATTATTTTAGCAACTGGCCCTTTTTCATTCTTCAATTCATGACCTGCCCTAGTAATTTCACCATCTATAAGCAACATCTCTATTTTTTTAAACATTCTAAAATTGTTATTTTTCAACTTTCGATAAGTAAATAACCGTTCCAAAACAACTCCTAATACGATAACTGAACATACAATTAATGGATAGATGGTGGGTCCTCCCTGTAGTAAAAACTCTAGCATTTTTATTACCTCCCAGATTATTTTTCGTTCATTAAAATATCTGATATAACTTCGACATTTATGAGATAATCTCCTTCTTTGATGTAAGTTCAGAAGTAAGTCAGTATATAATACCTAGCTAATATATAATAAAAGAAACTTAATGATTTTAAAGAATTTTATAAATATTTTTTCTTTGGAGATTCAATTGAGTTGTTTAAAAATCATCATCTAAAACTTAATACTTTCTAGGATCCTTATTATTCGACTATCTTCTCCCAAATGTTCAATATATACTTTCTTTTAAACCCAATAGAAAGATAAAAATCCATATCACTACCAACCTAAGCTTTAGTCGCGCCTATTTTTGCGACCCGTTCTAAACCTTCGGCAATGACAGAACTAGCAAATCCAAATCTGCTCTGTAATCAGGAATATTTCGCATAACCCCATAACCAACCTTTGAACGAGTTGTATATTTTTCTTCGTCGATATAACCAAAAGCCTTGGCATGAGCCAAACCCTGCTCAACATTGGTCACTTCTAAACCAGTTTTGATTGAGAATCCCGCTGGTAATTGTACCTTTGGTCGATCCTGGATATCCATAACAGAAACAACTTCACCCCATTTGGTTTGAGTATAACCCCTCTTTACTGCAATCTCTTTTCGTTGTTCATCACCTTCTGGGATATATTGATAAAGAGTATGTTTTCCATCCTTTTCAATAGTATGATTCTTTTCAGCAAATTCAAACATTTCATGTAACAGTTCAGCAGGTAAACTCTTTTGACTAACCTGGAAAAAGATTCACCACTTGCCTCCCCTTCCGAATTGGCAACTGCAATAATCTTTCCATCCCTTTCACAGATTCCGATTGCTTTTCCCATTCTTCAACAGATAAACCATTCATCATCCGGGCCAACGAATAAGAAAAATTCCAGCATTCGATTGACCAATTATATCCTTTACCAACTGTTTGATATGTAGTTACTAAAAAATCTCTCACTCTTTTAAAGTCATCGACGTATAATTTCTAAAAATTGCTTTCATGAAATCATCTCCTTATATTTTGATAGTTTTAAAAAAATCAATTAGCAAATTGTCATCATCATCATAAACCTCCTTAGCCAGCTTACATTTTTAATTATAACAAAATATAGTATTCAATTCAAACAATTTTATATACTTTAGCCTTAATTTATCATAATTGATTGGTTTTGGTTTCTTGTTTCACTGTCTGTCTCTCCCTCCATACATAATATTGACTGCATGTTCTGCACAAGTAACAGCTACATAGAAAACCCATGTTTCCTCCTCATATAGCCTATTCTGATAAGCTTTAAGAGACTTCTGAAAACGTCTAGATAGGCCCAACTTTTTATTAGAGAGGGACAAGTCTAAACCCCAATCTTTTTCATCAAAGAACTGTGGCAAATGGCTCACATTCTGCATAGGTCTTTGATCCTCACTGATAAACCTTCCTAAATTCGGATCATAATACCTTGCACTAAAATAATACAATCCTGTAGGGTCATCCTGCTGTTTCCCTGTATAGGTAACAGGATCTTTTACTGACACACCCATGTAATCAAATTTCCACTCTGAAGTTTCTGCTATCATTAAATCAGGTGCATCATTTACTTGCAAGTTTATACTTTGTGCTCCTTGGTTGATTCCATCTCCAGAAGTTTCTCTTGCATCTAATAGTATTAAATTCCAGTTATAGCCTTTCAACTTCCCTCCAACATAAAATTCTGTAAATCCATAATCTGTAACTGGATCATCAGGAAAATATATATTTCCATCATCTTTAGGATCATTGTATTCCTCAATCACTATATCATTTGCACTCTCCAAACTACTTTGGTCAGGGAAACTAGCATCTCTACCTGGGAAATATGGTTTCTCATCCCCAAAAGATTTATAGTCCACAGTTCCAACTATATTTCCATTCTCGTCAGTCACTGCTCTGGTACTTCCAAGATGGTCTGTATGATAAAAATACTTCTTCTGAACTCCGTTTTTCTGTAAGCTTCAAATACTTCCCACATTTTTTTACAATTAAAATCTAGATATAATAGCCTAAAAAGATTAAGGAGGCTATTATATGATCTTACTTTAATACTCATATTTTGCCTCCTTATGATTGATGAAGTGCCATTTGCTCACTTTTAAATCGTATTTTTGATGATTAACCTCTTAAGCTTTCCATATAGAACAAAAAGACTGTCAGAAAGCACAGCCTTTTGTTTATCATTAAACAAGCCACTACAATATAAAAAGTAGTGGCTTCAAAACTAGATTGATATTCCTCTAGACAACATTTTCTTTTGAGCGGAATTTAAAATTGAATACTCCAACATCTCTTTATTTTCTTTATAATAATTACAGGATATTCTTCTAAGCTGATTTTTCTTATTTATATTTATACATTTAAAAGATGTTTTTTCAAATTCATCACCATTAAAATAGGCTTCTACAAACCTTTCAGAAGTGTTCCCCATATTTAATAACATATCAAAAACAATCTTGCATTTCACCGCGTTGTAAGATAATAATTCCTTAGAAATTTCTTTCAAACAGGAGAAAGGAGTTTCATACGTTTGTGAGAATACAATGAAACTAAAATTTTCATAATTGACTCTCTTTATTTCATAGTTATTCATAGCTTCACTCCTTCCTTTTTTATACCTATATTATTTATGTTATCATAAATTTTTATTCATGGCAATATATAGTATGAATCAATTATTCTTAATGTGCCAATAATCAATCTCTTTGCTTCCTCTATATTCTCAATTAATCTGGTTTGATCTGGTGGTTGACTTGGGTCTGCCCAATGAAACAACCCGTGTCTATACGTATTATAAAAGTTATACCCATCTTCAATATATTTAATAGTTTTTGTACATCCTATTTTAGTTTTATAATGTGACTTTAGAACGTAAGGGCGACAATTCGGAGCAAATATTAAATTTATTATTATCAAATTGAATTGAAAGAATTAGGTAATAAACATTCATATTGTTCCATAATATTTTCCTTACTAATCTCAATGTTATAATTATCATTAAATAACCTAGGTATTTCATCAACTTCCACTAATTCAGTAACAAACATAGAAGCTTCACTAAATAACATCAATGGGCGACCTTGTAAGACAGCTTTGTTAGTTGTTTTATAGTAAAAAATAGTGAGGTTTTCATTATAATTCCCTTTTAATTTCCAGCAATCTGCCCCCTCTGATGACTCATATGAACACAATTCTTGGCAATAATCACTTTCTTTTATTAACTCCACAATTTCTTTAAAATCCTCATAGTCTATTCTTTTTGCAACAAACCATTTATTTTTGGACTTCACATCTCCTATAATACACTCTTCATCAATAACTATAAAATTCGCTATTTCTTTTCTTAATTCTTTCTCATTACCGCCCGAACAATCTATCGTTGTGCTTCCCTTATTGGTTTTAAAATGAAAATCCATGTAAAAGGATTTTCCATCAGCCGTAATATGTACTCTTCTTCTAGTTATTCCACGCTCCTCAAATTTTTCTGCTAATTCATATTCCAAAAACTTCAAATCACAAAACTTTTTGGGTGTATAATTATTTTATCTCTTCTAAGATTCAAATCTTTGTACATATCATTCCCTCCGTTCAGATTATAGAAAAATTAGAAAATACTAAAAAAGCAAGAAATCAAATTTATGTAATTCCTCAGTTTTATCCTTAACTTCCCATTTAATTTTATGTAATTCTGTATCTACATGCATAGTTATTACATTTATTTGGTCTATATCTTTACCTTCTAATTTCCATAACTCTTTTACAAACTTCTTCAACTTACTCTCTGAGATGTAGTAGTTTTTAAATTTAATGTTAAATGTATTTTTTGCTTTATCTTTTGATAACATTATTTTATTAAATATTTTTAATTTTTTATCATCATTAGCAAATTTAGTTGCCATTTTTTCTTCAGTAACACTATTTTCTAAAGCTTTTTTTGCAATATTATCAGCTTCATCATTATAAGTATCTCCCGAATGGGCTGCTACTTTTTGAAACTGTATATCAATTAATTTCTTATAGTTTTTTATGAAATCTATATATTTTTTTGTACCTACTTGGTTTGCCTTCCAATCACCAGTTGCCCATCTTGCTATACCTTCATAATCATGATAAATAATGATTCTCTCGTATTTATTCTCATTAGCCCATTTAATAGCCTCCATAGCTCCTAGCAATTCCCCGGCAACATTTCTCATAGTTGCACTCTCTTCATTGTTTCCTACTCCAGAAAGAATTGTTTTTTTATCGCCCAATAAAATACAACCAAAAGAATATTTTTTTAATTTTTCCGAATAACTTCCATCCACGTAAGCAATTATTGTTTTTGTTTTGATATGATTTTCGCTTTCTATTTCAATTTTAACATTTACCCTTTTAATAGAATTATCATTTTTCAAATAGTTTTCTGCTTCTTTTACAGTAGAGAATCCCTTATATATCGCACTGCTAAAACCTTCAACTTGTTTTTTGCATTCTTGCCAAGAACTAAATATTCCTGTCTTTCTACCGACCTTAACAGCATAGTATTTTTTGGAAGCCAAAATAAATCCTCCTTTTAAATTTTTCATTCAACACCTATAGAAATTAAGCTAGTTTAAATTCCAGTAATCAATTTATAATATTTTTAATTTAACTACGACTTTTTTTTACTTATAAGGCGTCAATTAGGCATCTATCACCGAAAAACTTTTTAAACTATAAATTATTATAGCTATCAAAATTTATAATTCATGCAAATAATAGCGATCTATTATCATTTTTATATAGCTATTTATGAATTATTAATAGATGAAACTTTCAATCACCTATTATTTAATAAAATATCTACAAAAAAAGAACCTCAATAGAGATTCTTTCACTAGACTAGTTTTCCCTTCTTTATTAAAAATTTATTTATATTTGTAAGCACACTGTTATCCAACATCCAAATATTTTCTTGAAAAAATCTTAGACTTTCTCTTTTAATTTCCTCATCTTCTAATTTAACAATTTTAAAGCTATTTAAATCAAATTGCACCCCATCAAAAAAACCTTCTAAAAAACGATTTGATGAATTTCCAGTACTCAATAACAGATCAAACAAAATTCCACCTTCATATTTGTCATTTAAACAACTTTCAATTTCATTCATATAGTTTAGCGGGTTAAGATAGCTAGTAGATAAAATCAAGTAAGAATATTTAGAATTACAAACTTTTTTTAATGCGAATTTTTCCATTTATCTTCACCCCTCAACTATTTTATGAAATAATTGACTTATATGTGTCTTCCATTAAATCTAATGTTTTTAGAATTATCATGTTAGCCTCATCTTTACTGTCAATAACCCTTGATGTACCCATCAAATCAGTATGAAATAAACTGTTGCGATGACGACAAAAAAAACTATAGCACTGTTCAATAGCATAACAAGTTTTGTCACAAGCTATTTCTTCCTTAATAGTTTGTTCCATTTTATATTTTCCTTGTTTTGAATAAAGCTTTCCTCTAAAACCTTCTTCATTACTAATTATAATTCCTTTAGACATAAATAAATATTTCAAATAACCTTCCAAAGTTCTCAAAGCAGGATAAACAAAACTCGAATAATCCGGTAGAGCAATATCAATTTTTCTATATGCTAAAGATGCTGATAAAATATTTTTAAGGGAACTGTCCAATACATCAAAAACAGTTGGTACACTTAATTTCATTTCATTCATAATCTCATCTGGTTGTATATCAACACTAAAAAATTCAGCCTGATTTTGAACAATATCATCAAAAGGAAAATATTCCGCTAAAAAACAAGTAACCTCTTGATAGTCACGGTAGAAACGCCGATCAC
>JAGMES010000197.1 GCA_023128035.1 Halanaerobiales bacterium
AGCTTTAGCTGGACGAGTTCACTTCTTCTTTTTAGATCTATCTTTCCCATGTTTACGAACTTGTGCTGGCTTCTGTTCAGGAATTAAAGCATTTTTCCCACTCCCAATCAAGTCCTCACGTCCAGCATTAATGAGAGCTTTTTTAACCAATTCATAATTTTTTGGATCTCTAAACTGCAACAATGCCCTCTGAGCTTGTTTCTCCTCTGGTGTTCTAGCCACAAAAACCTTCTTACCTGTCAAAGGATCAATACCCGTATAATACATACATGTTGCTAATGTCATAGGAGTTGGTGTGAAATCCTGAACCTGCTCAGGATTATATTTTAAATCACGGATATGTTCAGCTAGTTTAATCATCTCATCTAAACTACACCCTGGATGACTGGAAATGAAATAAGGTACTAAGTATTGTTTTTTATCCAATTGTTCATTAATCTCTCCATATTTTTTCCTAAATCTATTATACACATCAAAAGATGGTTTACGCATAGTATGAAGCACTTCAGAACTTACGTGCTCTGGAGCAATCTTTAACTGACCACTTACATGATGTTCGCAAAATTCTTTCAAAAAATCATTCTCATTGTCTGCCATCATAAGATCATATCTTATCCCAGAACGGACAAAAACATGCTTCACCCCAGGTATTCGCCGAATCAAACGCAGTAAATCTATATACTCTTGATGACTTTTTTCAAGATTACCACATGGTGAAGGATAAAGACAAGAACGTTTTCCACAGTGACCTTCTTCTCCTCGTCCACACTTTGTTTGGTACATGTTAGCTGTTGGCCCGCCTACATCATGGATTACCCCTTTAAAATCAGGTAATTGGGTTAATAATTTTACTTCACTTAATATCGATTCTTTGCTACGACTTTGGATTATTTTACCTTGATGCTGCACCAAAGCACAAAAAGCACAAGCTCCATAACATCCACGATGGGTTACAATACTAAATTTTATCTCTTTTAATGCTGGAACTCCACCATCTTTCTCATAAATCGGATGATAATTTCGAGTATAAGAAAGTCCATAAATACGATCAAGTTCATCAGTCGATAAAGGTTTAGCTGGTGGATTCTGAATCACAAATCGATCACCATGTTTTTGAACAATTGAGCGACCATGAAATGGATCTTGTTCTTGATATTGAAGTTTGAATGCTAAAGCATACTTGGCTTTATCAATTTTTACTTTATCATAAGAAGCAATCCTGACATAATCCCCTAATGAATCAAGGGACTGAACCAAAGCTACAGTTCCATCAATATAATTTAAATATTCAATGGGAATTCCACTATCCAAACTCTCGGCAATTTCAATAATCTGTTTTTCCCCCATACCAGAGACGAGCAAATCTGCCCTACTATCTACAAGGATTGACCTTCGCACCTGATCCTGCCAATAGTCGTAATGAGCAAACCGTCGAAGACTTGCTTCTAAGCCTCCAATAACAATTGGAACATCGCCAAATGCCTCTCTTACACGGTTGGCATAAACAATAAGAGCCCGGTCAGGACGCATACCACTTTTCCCACCTGGTGAATACATATCCGTTTTTCGACGACGTTTCGCTGCTGTATAATGATTAACCATTGAATCTAAATTTCCACTTGCAATTCCCACAAAAAGCCGGGGAGGTTTGTCACCAAAAACTTTAAAATCATCTGTATTTCGCCAATTTGGTTGCGAGATAATTCCTACCTTGTAGCCATGTGCCTCTAACCATCGTCCAAGCAAAGATATCCCAAAAGAAGGATGATCCACATACGCATCACCTGAAATCAACAAAATATCTAATTGATCCCATCCTCTATTATGCATGTCATCTGCATCAATAGGCAAAAAATCTTCCCTCTTTAAATTCATCATCATATTTTCAACTCCCTACCGGTCTCTTACCTACTTAGTTATACCCCACAAACACGATTTTATAACCTAATTTTTTCCTGTTGAACCAAAACCACCTGCACCACGTTCTGTATTATCCAATTCTTCAACCAAAATTACATCTGCTCGAGTAACAGGCATTATCACCAACTGAGCAATTCGCTCACCAGGTTGAATTGTGTATGGTTCTAATCCATTGTTCTGCACAGGACATAAAATTTCACCTGTATAATCACTATCAATCACCCCAACACAATTTACGAGATTAATCCCATGTTTACTTGCTAAACCACTTCTGGGAAAAATAAATCCACCATATTCAGATGATGGAATCTGGATAGCGATCCCGGTAGGAATTTTTCGAATTTCTCCAAGTTTTATTGTGACCGATTCATCAATACAAGCCGCTAAATCCATTCCAGCAGAACCTTTAGTTTTATATTGAGGTACTTTTATCTCCTTACCAATTTTGTCCGATAACTTCTTAATCTTAAGTTGCATTATACTCCCCCTTCTTTTACCATAAAGTCGAGATAATAACTACGTTATTATCTCTTAAGTTTAACAAGATAATTTACCCCCCACTTATAGAAGATGGGAGATTTTAGCCTTCCGAAAATGTTGTTAAAAGAAAAAGAGTGGCACCGAAAAAATCTGACCCTCTTTTCTATACAGAAGATAAGAATATTATAGCACATCTCAATAATCAGCGTCAAACATCACTCCCAAAGATACCAACCTTTAATCGGTTTCCTTCAACCCAAACACGGATTAAAATTGGATAGTTCAAGGAATTTATAAACTTAAAATCTAAATAATCATAAGCAACAGTAGCATCTTTCCCAGGAGGAACATAATTCACCTTTTTAGAATGGCTATGCCGTTCGATAATTTTTAATTGAGCTTTCAATGCAGCATTATATAGAGTAGAAGAAAGCTGACATATTCCACCGCCATAACCAGGTACTAGCTCATTATCAACAATGATAGGAGCTCTAAGAAAACCACGTTCTTTTACAGGTGATCCCACAGATTGATTAAAGGAGAAAACCTCTTCTGGCAAGATTAAAGTAAAATTGATCAATTTTCCTGCCAGTTCGATATTATGGTATCTATCCTTTGTTCCACCAATAAAAGTATCAAAAACTCCTAATGAACGAGTTACTGATAAAATCTCTTTTGAAGTTAATGATGGAGTTATAAATACAAAAACAGGGTCAATTATATCTCCCTCTTTTGCAGATTCAAGCCTGGCCATCGTTGCTGGCAGATCTAGAATCTTCCCCCACTTTTCTTGAGTTATGACTCCATTGTGGCTCAAACTAGCAGATTCTGGCCAACAGACTAAATTTAATCCTTCTTTTAAAAGTAAATTTCGCACCTCTTGTGGATAATATCCACTTATATTTATATTTCCAATCTGTACTCCTTTAGGAATTCCATAATATAAACGATTATACTGTTTTATTGTAGACGTTAAAAAAGGTAAAATAAAAATTAATACAGCTAAAATACATATGATGAGAAACCAGATATGCTTACGCAAACGAAAAAAAAACTACTCTCAAATAACGATATAAATTTATTAGTTTTCATCTTGCTCACCAGACTTTACTGGTTGAAGTAATTTAGAAACAGTTACTAACTGATACCCCTTAACCTGCAAATTATCAATCATCTTAGGCAACGCCTGGACTGTCTGTTCAATAGGATGCATCAAAACAATCCCGCCATTCGATGCCTTCCTCATCACTCGATTAATAATAACCTGAGGTGAAGGTCTCTGCCAATCAATCGTATCAGCTGACCACCTTATTAGTTTATATCCTAGTTCATTAGCTACCTCTACCAATGACTTATTATAATCTCCTGAAGGCGGGGCATAAAGGTTTGTTTGAATGCCTAAAATATTAAAAATAACTTCTTCATTTTTTTTTATATGTTGAACCATCCCAATATAAGTAAGTTTAGTTGGATCAACATGAGAATATCCATGAAGCCCAATCTCATGACCACTCTTATGAATTCGCCTAACAAGATCAGGAAATTTTTCTACCCATTTTCCAGTTATAAAAAAAGTCGCTTTTACATTTTTTTGTTGTAAAATTTCTAACATCAGTGGAATATACTCTTCTCCCCAATCTACATTGATTGTTAAACTCATATTTGGTACTTTTGGATCTCCATGATAATAAGGTGCTATTCCACTTACAGGGACATTTACAATACTCAAAATATCTGTGTACCAAAAAAGCCCCATCACCAAAAGGGCAGCCAATGTCCAGTAATAGCTTTTCTTAAGCTGAATAACAAAAACTTTCATTAGGACTCCTCCTTTAGACGAGAAATCCTTTTTTGAATACCAGAATGGCTTTCAATATAGTAATTGTCCTCATATACAAGTATAGATAATGGAACAATCTTATAACCCATCTCAATTAATCTTGGAATAATAATCTTTAAAGCTTCTGCTGTTTGATTACCATTATTATGCATTAGCACAATCTCTCCTGGACCAGCCCGATCCAAAACCCGTTTAACCATAAAATGAACTCCAGGATCTTTCCAATCCAAGGAATCAATACTCCACTGAATCACCTGATAATTTTCTTCTTCACAAACCTGAATCACCTTATTATTATATTCCCCAAAAGGTGGTCTAAAAAAACGGGGCCATTTACCCGTCAATTCCTGAATCAAATAAGAGGTCTTATCCAACTCTTCTTTTAATTGCGATGAAGTCAAGGAATTTGAGTGGGGATGAGTATAACTATGATTTCCAATCTCATGTCCTCGTTTTGCTATCTCTTTCGCCATAGCAGGATACTTCTCTAACCATGGCCCTCCGAAGAAAAAGGTGATCTTTATTTTATTTTTATCTAAAATATTTAGAATCTCTGGTGTTTTCTCTGCACCCCAAAATCCATCAATAGTAATAGCAATTCTTTTCTCAGTTGTATCTACCTTGTAAATTGGAACTAATCGTTTAGCAATAACACTCAATATTCTCTCTCCAACATCATCAATAAACATTCCTAAAAAAAAGGTTAAAACCAAAACTAAACAAGTAATAATCACTGCACTTCGCCTTGAAGTGATGAATACACTCATTTTAATATCCCTCCTCCCAAATTCATTATCTATTTCAGTAGATGAATCTGTATAACAGACTTATTCATTTTCATGGAAAAATATGCTTAACAAAAAAGTCTCATAATATTCATTTTACTTAAATATATATATAGTATGATTGCAAAGGGGGGAAGCTTAGTGCAGATTGTTTGTACCAGAAAAAAGCAATTATTTCTTTGTTTTATCGCAGCACTTCTTTTTTTAGTTGGAATTTCTCTCGCTTCGAACATTCCCAAACTGATTTCTTGTTTTTCCAACGTGAAAAAAGTTGTAGTAATTGATGCAGGACACGGTTCCATTGATCCTGGAGCCCATTACAACGGAATAAAAGAAAAAACCATTAATTTAGAAGTTGCCTTTCAACTAAAAAAATTATTAGAAGAATCTAATATCAAAGTTGTTATGACAAGAGAAGATGATTCATTATATAACAATAGCCGCCGCGAAGATATTATCTATCGTGCTCGCAAAGCTAATGAAGTTAAAGCTGACGTCTTCATCAGTATTCATGTTAATAAATTTCCCTCTCCAAAGCCATATGGCGGTCAAGTTTATTATTATGAAGGCAAAGAAGCAAAACTTTTATCAGAAAAAATTCAAGAACAATTAAAAAAAATACAACCAGACAATTACCGTTCTATAGATAAAGGTAACTATTATGTCTTAAAAAAAACCAAATGTCCAGCTGTCCTTGTTGAGATAGGTTTCATTTCAAATCCAATTGATCGAAAACGAATCACTAATCCAACAGAACAAAAAAAGATTGCAATAGCAATTCGTGATGGTCTAACCACCTTCTTTCATGAACAATTTACATCAAAGAATCAATTAGACGATAACGTATTGATGAATCATAAAACTCTTCAACAGGAATGTGTATTAAATGATGGTTTAAATCTATACTTCGCTGAGATAACTCAGCAAAGTATAGATTTAATCCCTATCCATATCCCACTCCCCCGTGAAAAAATTTTGACTGTTACTGGAACAGATCATTTATCTTTTCTTGAACGTACCGCAGTTGAAACGATTACTAAACTAATCGAAGGACCTGAAGATAAAAATCTCATTTCTATTATTCCAAAAGAGACTAAACTTCTCTCAATAAGAGTTCAAAATGGATTAGCGACATTAAATTTTGATCAAAATTTAAATAAACAGCATTGGGGTGGCGCAGAAGCTGAAAAACTTACAGTAGAATCTATCGTTAAAACACTAACAAATCTACCAGGAATCGATCAAGTACAAATACTTATCGAAGGCCATAAAGGTGAAACCATCGCAGGACATATTATCTTTGATAAACCATTAACAAAAGAAATGTTTCAGTGAATAATAAAAAGATGGCAAAAAACATTGGATATCCAATGTTTTTTGCCATCTTTTTTATGTATAACACAAATTCATAATCGAAAGTTTCGGTATCCTCAAACTAAAGATTGAATACTTCTACCCGGTTTTTCATTCTTTTTTTAGCCTTATAAAGTGCTGTATCGGCACGTTTGATCAAAAACTCGATACTTTCTCCATCATCAGGAAAAGTAGCCAGTCCAATTGATACTGTTAGTTTTCCATCTGGTTGAATTTGTTCCCCTGGAAACTGATGCATTTCAATCAATTTCCGCAGACGTTCAGCAACAGCAAAACCAGTCTCCTTATCCGCTTCTACCAAAACAATGAGGAATTGTGCATCTGTATACCTTACAATAAAGTCTCCCTCACGAAGATGTCTTTTCATCAAATAACCGAATTGCTGTAATACTTGATCACCACTGTCAAAGCCATTCATTTTATTAAAATGATCAAAATCATCAAAATCAAGCAAAAGTAATGAATAAATTAAGTTTTCCTCCATCGCTTTTACAAGAGCTTTTTTCAAATGGTCATTAAAAAATTTTCGGTTATAAGCAGAGGTAAGACTGTCGATGTAAACCCGATCCATAATATTTAAAAGAACCTTTGGTTTCTCCCTACTCATCGCACATCTACCGCCTTCCTAAAATATTCTATCCACTCACTTGATATTATATCATTTTTTTACAGAACAGTAAAGCAAATATGAAGCATATTTTATTTTTTTTATACATTTACATAAAGTTAAATGATTTTTCATCATAGGGCAATTTAAAAATAGAATTGTTCTCAAATTGCCTTAAAAGGTTAAAGCCATACAATAACTACATATTACATCTTAAATTTATCTTTTGAGTTAAGACCCCCACTTCTATAAGT
>JAGMES010000198.1 GCA_023128035.1 Halanaerobiales bacterium
AATGGAATGCCTGAGTAGTAACAATGATTTTTATGTAGCTCTCATACCACCGATTTTATTTTTATTTGCTGAAATAATGTCATTAAGTTTAGCTGAACAGGCTTTGATTGCTGCTGTAATAACTAGTAGTGGAGCATTTGCACAACCTGTGATTGGATATTTTGTTGATAAACGAGGGAAACCTTGGTTTCTTATAGCTTCAGTTTTATGGATTGCATTTTGGATGAGTATTTCTGGTTTGATAAGCAATTATTATTTATTAATTATTGTTACTGGTTTGGGAGCATTAGCTTCTGCTTTATATCATCCATTAGGTTCGACGATGGCTGCAAGTTTAGGAAATGGAACTAAAGGGCAAAGTTTAGCGATCTTTATGACAGTAGGTGGATTAGCATCTTCTGTGGCTCCTCTTGTTGCCATACCTCTTGTAAAAAATTATGGTTTAAGCCATTTAGTCTATCTTATGATTCCTGGTTTTTTTGTTGCAGGTCTTATGTATATTTCTCAAACACATAAAATTGAGTTTAAAAATGAAGTTGTAAAAAAAGAGAGGCGTTCTCGTAAACTAAGTTTTTATACAATTAAATGGGTAGTTGTTTTAGTATTTATTGCAACTACAAGATTTGTGATTACAAGAGCTCTGATGAGCTTTGGTATACAGATACTTACATTGAAGGAGATCGATATAAAGATCGCTAGTATCATTTTATTTTCTTTTCTATTTTTGAGTTCAATGAGTACTTTAATTGGCGGGTATTTAAGTGATAAACTTGGTAGTAAAAAAGTATTCATGACAGCAAACTTTTTACTAGTATTGTCTTTGATAATGTTGGTATGGGGTAAAGGAATAATTGTTATTCTAGGATTTGTACTTATTGGATTTAGTGTTAGTTCTGCAAATTCAGCAAATATTGTGATGACCCAGGAATTAATTCCGCAAAATGTGACTTTTGCCACTGGACTAATTATGGGACTTGCTGGAGGTTTAGCTGGATTAGGAATTATATTTTATGGTCAATTAGCTGATGTTTACGGACTAATATCTGCTACAACATTATGGATAATTCCTTTAGTTTTAGTAAATGTGTTGACAGTATTTTTGCCAAATTTGGATAACAAATAGCCTTTTATTGGTGATTAGATTTGCTGTATGATGGCTGATAGATTAAAAATGTTCCTTCAAAAGTCAGCTCTGCATAGGTTGGTCTTTTTTTGAGATATTTGTTGTAGAGTAAAATTTCCATTTTGAAAGAAGTTTTAAATTAGTCGAGCTGACTTAGGTTAGTTCGATAACCCTACTAAAAAAATTTAGTAGGGTTTTTTTGCTTGAATTAATTCGCTTTAATTTAGAAAGACTACTATTAGATTAAGTGATGAATCAGTAGCTATAATATTTAATAATGCATATAACTATTATTTATGCGAATATAAATAATATTAAGAATTTTGTTTAAATATACTTAGGAGGTGGAAAGATGTTAAAAGGAAAAAAGATCGCTATCCTTGGAGATTGCGATGGAATTCCAGGTCCTGCTATTGAGGAATGTATAAAGACAACTGAAGCAGAAGTTGTTTTTAGTACTACCGAATGTTTCGTCTGAACTGCCGCAGGTGCTATGGATCTTGAGAATCAAAATAGGATTAAAGGTATGGCTGAAAAGTATGGTGCAGAAAATGTAGTTGTAATTTTAGGTGGAGCAGAGGCAGAAGCATCTGGTCTAGCTGCAGAAACTGTTACCCAAGGTGATCCTACATTCGCAGGTCCATTAGCAGGAGTCCAGTTAGGACTCAGAGTTTATCACATTTTAGAACCAGAGATTAAAGATGAAGTTGATCCTGGAGTCTATGATGAGCAGGTAGGGATGATGGAGATGGTTCTTGATGTTGATGAGATAGTTAATGAAGTAAGTTTATATAGAAAAAGTTTCTGTAAGTTTGTGTAAACAAACTTACAGAAAAATTTACCTTTAAATGTGCAAAATTTCACTAACTTATGTTGTTTTTCAGATAGAAAAAGGAAAGGGGTGTAAATAATGCGTTTAGAAATGGGAAACTTTCCTGTAAAGGATGTAGTGTTTGGCGATAAGACCTTTTACAAGGATGGCGTGTTGACTATTAATAAAGAAGAAGCATTAACGGTTGTAAAAGAGGACGAACATATTACTGATGCTGACATAGTAATTGCAAGACCAGGAGAGAAAAAACGTATTGTTCCTGTTAAGGAAGCTATTGAACCTAGATATAAAGTGGGAGACGGTGCTGTTTTCCCAGGTGTAATTGATAAAGTAGAACCAGTTGGAGAAGGTAAAACAGTTGCTTTAAAAGGCTGTAGTGTATTGGCTGTTGGTAAACATTGGGGTAGCTTTGGTGATGGTTTAATTGATATGAGTGGTGAAGGTGCTAAGTATACTTATTTTTCTCAGTTAATTAATATCTGTCTCGTAGCTGATACAGATGAAGAGTTTGAAAGACATGAGCAACAGAAGAAGAATCATGCTCTTAGATGGGCAGCTCATAGATTGGCAAAATATTTAGGAAGTGCTGTAAAAGATTTAGAACTAGAAAATGAAAATTCAGAAATTTTTGAATTGCAACCCATCACTAAGCGTTCTAAAGAGGTAAATGATCTTCCATCTGTAATATTTATTATGCAAGGTCAATCTCAAATGGAAGAGATGGGTTATAATGATTTAGTGTACGGATGGGATATGAATCATTTTGTACCAACTTTAATGCATCCAAATGAAATCTTAGATGGAGCTATTATTTCTGGAAGCTTTATGCCTTGTTCTTCAAAATGGTCTACTTATGATTTTCAGAATTGTCCAATGATTAAGAGATTATATAAAGAACATGGTAAAACAGTAAACTTCTTAGGTGTAATTTTATCTAACCTAAACGTTAATTTAGAGCAGAAGAAGAGATCAGCACTGTTTGTAGCTAAAATAGCTAGATCTTTAGGTGTAGATGGAGCTATTTTAGCTGAAGAAGGCTATGGTAACCCAGATGCTGACTTTATCGAATGTTTTGTAGCATTAGAAGATGTTGGTGTTAAGACAGTTGGTTTGACTAATGAATGTACCGGTCGTGACGGTGCATCTCAGCCACTTGTTACTTTAGATGAAAAAGCAAATGCGATTGTTTCTACTGGTAACGTTTCAGCATTGGTTGAACTTCCACCAATGGAAACAGTAATCGGTGAATTAGAAGCTTTAGCTCGTGATGGTTTATCTGGTGGATGGGCTGATGATGAGAAATTAGGATCTTCAGTTAAAGAAGATGGTTCAATTATTATGGAAAATAACTCAATGTTCTGTGGAGATCAAGCACTTGGTTGGTCATCTAAAGCAATGAAAGAATTTTAATTAAGGGAGGTGCATGGACTGTGAAAAAAGCGATTTTATATATCAATCAATTTTTTGCTGGAATTGGTGGAGAAGATAAAGCTGATTTTGTTCCTGAAATTAGAGAAGGTCTTGTTGGGCCTGCTATGTTATTAAATCAGTTATTAGATGCAGAAGTAACTCATACCATTATCTGTGGAGATAACTTTATGGGTTCAAATGAAAAAGAAGCTGTTGAGACAATTTTAGGATTTTTAGCTGATAAAGAATTTGATATTTTCTTTGCGGGCCCAGCTTTCCAGGCAGGTAGATATGGAAATGCCTGTGGTGTTATTGGAAAAGTAGTAAAAGAAAAATTCAATGTACCAGTTATTTCTTCGATGAATGATGAAAACCCTGGTGTTGATATGTTCAAGAAAGATATCTACATCTTCCCAGGTGGTAAGAGTGCAGCCAAAATGAGAGATGACATGAAGACTATGGTTGCGCTTGGAAACAAGCTATTAAAAGGTGAAAAGCTTGGTACTGCTGAAGAAGAAGGATATTATGTAAGAGGAATTAGACATCAGGTTTGGTTAGAGGATGCCAAACCTGCTGCTGATCGGGCAATGGAAATGTTCTTGAAGAAGGTAAAAGGTGAGGAGTACAAAACTGAATTACCTATTCCAAAGATCGACCTTGTACCAATAGCAGAACCAATTAAAGATTTAAGTAAGGCGACTATTGCTCTTGTTACTACGGGTGGTATTGTACCAGTAGACAATCCTGACAGAATCCAATCAGCTTCTGCAACTAGATGGGGTAGATATAGTGTAGAGGGTATGGACAAGTTAGGTAACCGCGAAGAAGGTCAATTCAAAACTATCCATGCTGGATATGACCCAGCAGCTGCTGATAAAAATCCAAACCGTTGCGTGCCTCTTGATGCATTAAGAGCTTACGAAAAAGAAGGAAGAATCGGTAGAGTTGACAATTATTTCTATACAACTGTTGGAACTGGTACAACTGAAGCAGAGGCTGCAAGAATGGGCCGTGAGATGGTTGAACATTTACGCAATGATGGCGTTGATGCTGTAATTATGACTTCCACCTGAGGAACCTGTACTCGTTGCGGTGCAACGATCGTTAAAGAAATTGAAAAAGCAGGTATTCCAGTAGTTCAGATGGCTAACTTGATTCCTGTTGCTAAAACTGTAGGTGCTAACAGAATGGTACCAACCATTTCTATTCCTTATCCTTTAGGAAATCCTGCAGATTCTGAAGATCATCAATGGAAGTTACGTTATCATCGAGTTGGAGTTGCTTTAGATGCATTAGAAACAGCGATCGAAGAACAAACAGTATTTGATGTAAAGATATAATTTTCTTTGAGTTAGTTAAGATAAGAGGATGAATAGAATTAAGGATTAAGGATGAAAATTAAAATTTAGTAATTCTTAATTCTTAATTTTTATTTCTTAATTCTCAATTATTAAAGGAGGGGTAGAATGAATTCACAACAGAAAAATACAAAATCAAATCAGGTTTTTTATGTATCTTTAGTATTAATTTTCGCAATTGTGTTATGGGGACTTCTATTACCTGAAAATTTTGAAAAAATATTTACTGACTTATTTAACTTTTTGGTAGGTAACTTTGGTTGGTTTTATCTGTTGTCTATGTCTAGTTTTGTAATTTTCGTTATTTGGATTGCATTCAGTAAATATGGAAAGATAAGACTTGGAAAAGATGATGAAAAGCCTGAATATAGTACTATATCCTGGTTCGCCATGCTGTTTAGTGCAGGTATGGGTGTTGGACTCGTATTTTGGGGAGTTGCTGAACCTTTAAATCATTTCGTAAATCCTCTTGGAATAGAAGGCGGTTCTGCTGCAGCTGCAGAATTTGCGATTAGAAAATCGTTCTTCCACTGGGGATTACATCCTTGGGCTAATTATGCAATATTAGCTCTAGCTTTGGCTTATATGCAGTTTAGAAAAGACAAGCCAGGTCTGATCAGTAGTATCTTTATACCACTTTTGGGAGAGGAAAGAGCTACTGGCCCAATCGGAAAAGTTATTGATATTCTAGCAATTTTCGCAACAGTTGCAGGTGTTGCTACATCTCTTGGTATGGCAACATTGCAAATGACTAGTGGCTTAAACTTTTTATTTGGAATCCCTGAAACTAATCTTGTGAGAATCATAATTATCGGGATTATAACTGTTTTATTTATGCTTTCTGCATTAACCGGTTTAGATAAAGGGATTAAGATTTTATCCAATGCTAACATTACTTTATGTGGTATCTTAATGGTTTTAAGCTTAATTCTTGGGCCAACAGTATTAATTATCAACAACTTAACAAATGGAATCGGAACCTATTTGAGCACATTGGTTGGAGATAGTTTTCGGATTACTAGTGAGCCTTGGTATGGCTGGTGGACAATATTTTACTGGGCATGGTGGATTGCTTGGGCTCCATTTGTAGGCACATTTATTGCTCGGATTTCTAGAGGTAGAACCATCAAAGAATTTATCACTGGCGTTCTTTTAGCTCCAACTCTTGCTTCTTTTGCTTGGTTTGCTATATTTGGTACTATGGGAATTAACACTGGAATGGGTGTTGCTACAGAGGCGATAAAATCTACTTCTACTGCATTTTTCGTAGTTATGCAACAATATCCTGTTGGTAACATTATATCCTTTGTAGCTGTAATATTACTTTCAACTTTCTTTGTTACTTCAGCAGATTCAGCAACATTTGTTCTCGGAATGATGTCTTCAAATGGAGTTCTTAATCCAACTAATAAGCGAAAATTTATCTGGGGTCTTGTTCAGTCTGGTTTAGCAGTAGCTCTCATGTTAGCTGGTGGACTTAAAATGCTCCAAACTGCCTCAATTGCGGCAGCATTCCCATTTGCGTTTATAATGCTGTTTGGAATGATCTCAATTATGAAAGCATTAAAGAGCGAGTTTAAATAAATCTAGGAAAAATAATTTTGACAGTGTAATTAATTGAAAATTAAATGTTTCGTCGGAAACGAAACTTTGCCTTTTGTGTATTCATAAAAGGCGTATAGTTTCGTTTCCTTTGAACCTTGCAGTAATCATGATTACATTATAACCATGATTACTATTTGTCCCTCCAAAATAGTTATAAAATATTATTTTTACTTAGATATTTTTTGAATAAAATTGCAATGGGATGACTTTAAGAAGTATTAACAGATACATATTTACATCAGGTTGTTACTGCTTGTGTTGATGGAGCAGTAGCAGCAACGGTCGCTGAGAAATATATTAAAGAAGAAGAAGGTTTTGCAGGTGATGTTATAAATCCTTCTAAAGAAAAACCAGTTTTGGTGACCTTCTGGAGTCTAGGTGTAGAAGATATAAAAAATATTTTAAGTAAAATTAACTAAGGGGGCCAAATCATGAATCATGTTGAAAAGTCTAATTTTGATGAATTAGTATTAAATGCTGAGAGTGTTGTAATGGTTTATTATTATAGCCCAAAATGTGAAGAATGTCAGGAACTGTTACCTGATGTTGAAGCTTTAGCTGAAAAGTATGGTGAAAGCATGAACTTTTATAATTTAGATATTAGCCAAAATCGTCGTTTGGCTATTGGTCAGAGAGTTATGGGTTCACCAACTATTGTTTTCTATAAAAATGGTGAAAAAGTTGCTACTCTTACTGGAGAAGATTTGACAGCAGCAGAGATTGAAGAAGAAGTTAAGAAACACGTGTAAGACCCTAATTTAGGCAGTGAACATCCATCATAAGAGCACTACATCCTTATTGGGTGTAGTGCTCCAAAAAAGCTGGCTTAAAAAGATAGCTTTTAATATTAATATTTATGATTAGTCCACAAAAAGTAGTCGCACTTGCATACCAAATAAAGTACTGAATTGGCGAGGTCAGTACTTTA
>JAGMES010000199.1 GCA_023128035.1 Halanaerobiales bacterium
CCATTTTTATTTTAAAGATTCATATATAGTAATCAAGAACCCCATCCTTCCTTCATTCTTCTATCAAATCCTAATTCTCTTTCCAGTTATCTCGTTTCACATTCATCTAAAAAGGCATCTTCACATTCACTACTGCAAAATAGTTCTTCATCACTGTTGAATATTTCCATTCTCCGCTCGTGTGCTTCATCATTTTTTGTTATGATCCCCTCTTCATTAATAATATAATCTTCTTTAGGGAAGTCAGCAAATCTTGAGTGACACATTGGACATATCATTTTATTTTCTTCCTTCTTGATTTAAGTAGAACTTTTACAGCTTCTAACTTTTCTTTTTCCAAATCACTATTAAACATGCTCATAAACTCTAAAGCTTTTTTCATGTTTTCTAATTCCCAAGTTGCTCTGTCGCCCAAGATTTCTAGCGCTTCGTATTCATTCATATTCCTAATCCTCTATTGTTTTTCCTATGAAAATATCTTCATTATCAAAATCTACCCACAGACCACGCTTTTCTGCTTCATCTATCAATTGTTCAAGCCATTCACTATCTCTCTCTACATCATCTTCTGTTTGATTAGTAGTCCAAAACGCATAGAATTTCCCGCTTGGTGTTAATCCATATACATTCCCTAACCAAGTTCTCTTTTCCCCATCCTCTACTTCCGCTTCATCAATTTCATCTTCTATATCTATCCAATCCAAATCCGCTACCTCTATCATTTTTTCGTCTCCTTTTCTTTCACTTCTAATAATTTTAGCATTGCTTCCCGTTCAACAGTAGCATCCAATCCTTGTTTTTTAAGATTAAAAATTCTTATTTTAATGTCCCGTTCTCCGATCAAAAAACTATCTGCATATTCATCTCTCAATCTTATTACAAGCTTACCAAATTCTGAATATTCTATTCCTATAAATTCAGTCATTACTCATCTCCTTTATCATGGTTTTTATCCGCTCTCGCTTCTTATTAAGGAGAGCGATTCTAACTCTATCCATAACTGTTATGAAAAGCAGATTACTAAAATCTGTTCCATAATATGTGCCACAATCATCTTCCATTTTTCATCACTCCTTATATCCCAGACAGCTCAAAATATCTTTCCCAATCCCTCTCATCTAAAGCTTTCATGCAAGCTTTTCTATTTTCTACTCTCTTGTTATATCTCTCTTCACATTCCTTTACAAATGTCTTTGCCGCTTCTTCACTCATTTTTTTTATTACACCCCTAATTTATTTTGTGATATTTTGGATTATAAGATTTCTTTCAGAACTTCGCATTCACTTAATAACGGTATTTCCATATTAGTTTTATGATAACTATCTTTTGTGACGTGATAACGCTTATTATTTGCTGTGCATACTTCTATTACATCTGGTATTTTAGTATGCCAATCTCCATATGCTGCTACAATCAAATCAGGATGGTTTTCCTTTCTCATTTGAGATTCTAATTTCCGTTCTTTATACTTTTTATAAGCTTCCGGTTCTGGAGGGAAATTGCGTTCCTCTAAATAATCAGCATTCCAATAGGATAGAGTTTTCAATACGGATTGCATAGGATTCTTGTTATTTTTAAGTATTAAATTTAAATATTGTAGAAGTTCAAATGCTGGAATTGCCCAATCGCAATCTTCTTCATAACAATAGTAATTATTATATTTAATTGCTCGTTTTAATGCTCCGGGTGTTAATTCTTTATCCTTTACAAACTTTTCCGTGAGCATAAATCCTCCATGCCCTGCTGTGGATACTGAAACAAATCCCCTATCAAATTTTATTACTTCTTGGCTTACGCCCCATGGTGTGTTCATTTTTTTTTACTTCCTATTTATTAAATTCCTATTTTCTGATTATAGGATTCCTCTTCCCAAAAAATTGGATTCATCTCTCCTTGGCATAACCGTCTGTTATATTGAAAAGACCATATGAATCTCTCTGAAAAAATTATAAAGTCTCTTAATCTTACACCTCTTGATTTATTCTTAAGCAGCTCTCCCAAAAATAACTCGTCATCTGTAGAAGGCTTACTGCTACCAGCAGGATGATTGTGAATTAAAGTATAAGCTACTGCACCATCCGCTTTCACTCTGTTTATCACTTCTGATATTGATATATCAATATTTTTTTTACCACCTTTGATTTTTGTAATCCTTAAAATATCATTACCCTTAAACGTTATAATCCAGAGATATTCTAAACTGTGATTTCGAGTTTTTGAGATACCCAAGAGTAATCTTATAAGAGATCCTTTTTTTAATTTACTTCTACTTTCCCAATCATTATCACTTAATTGTATTTTCATTTTTTAGTGTCCTAACTATATCGTAATCATTAATAATCATAAATCATATTCAAAGATTTTAATGTGTTGTATATCTTTTGCCATTTTAATCTCTCTTATACTTTGTTTGCCACCACCTATTCTTATTAAAATATTCAATGATTCCAAGAAAACTTTGCTCTCATCACCCCAATCAACACCGATTATTATAGTTCTATTTACTGGAAAACAGAGATAATCAAAAGCTTTATCACATGCTATTCCTTCAGTTTGCCATCCTTTCTTAACCGCTTCTCGATATGCTAAAGCAGGAATACCTAAATCAGTTAGACCCAAAACAACAGTTTTCCATGTATGTATATATTGCTTATCAATAAAATCAAATACTCTCTTAATGTATTTTCTTGCTTTCCTCTTATTGAATCGCTGTGCTGAGTATCCTATAATACCAATTCTTAGATTGTTCATCCTATCTTACCACCACTTCATAAAGAATCAGTGTCCTCTTGTATTTATACCAACTAAATAATGCTCATCATCAAAATCGTTAATCATATATCCTCTCCACTTACCTTCAGACCAAATCCTTATAGCCACTTCATATTGACCACCTTTTATGGGTTCGATTGTGAGAGTTTCAAATTCTGGATAAAGAAATCCATTTTTCAAACGCTTTTGTGCAGCAGGAATCTTTATGTCATAACCTTTGGAAAAATCATCATCAAATTTAATTTCTTTTAAGCCATGCTTTGCTATCCAAATAAAACCAATTTCTGGCTCATCAAAATAATCTCCGCCTCTAAAGAAAGAATCAATTACTATTCTAATGCTTTCTTCTCTTGTCATCATTTTTACTTCCTCATATCACTTAAATCAAAAGGTGAATATACCGGATATTTTCTTAATAAAGCGTTAATCTTCTTAAATTCCTTTAAATTGCCTTCTACTCCTGTAATACCCTTAAATACATTCACATCCTGAGGAGAGATTACCCAAGCTAAAATTAGCATCATAAACTTTCCTGCTCTTACTATCATTTTTTATATTTCCACTCTACTGCTTCAAACCCCTCTGCTGTAACCCAACAACAATCTCCGTCTGTCCCAGCGAGTCCTTTTTTTATTAAAGAAGACATAACATCACTAAAAATCTTAGTCTCTCCTACATCATAAGAAACACTGAATACCCAAACAGGCTGATTTACCGTTGCTTTCCCATAAAAATCATGGTATTCATTATCTACTATTGCAAGAAGCACTTTTCGCTCTAATTTCGTTATGTTTACCATTTTTACCCCTTTATTTTTGTGCCTATCAAATTCAGATTATAGGATTCTTCACAAATTCATCAACAATAATTATTACTTCTTTTTCTAACAACATTATATTTAAAATGACTGTCGTTAAAAAAACTATCATCTAACAATCGTGCTATTTTTAAAGTACAATCTTTATCTCCGATTTTAACTTCATGTATCAAATCTCCTTCCATCTCGTGTGTGTGCTCACTTAAACAACTACTAAAAATTACTTCTCTTTCAATCTGCTCTTTACTTAATTTTTTGTATATTTTCTTCATTTTTTATTACCTCCTTAATTTACTACCTTTTATTTTTAGATTAAAAGATTCTCCTTAACCTTTTTACCCCCTCTGCACTTCTTAATCATATTCAAATATTATATCATATACAATAAAGAACTCTAATAATAGAAGATAATATAAAATAATAAAGGAGATAACAGAAGGTATATTAATAGATAATAAACGCTTATAGGAGGTATTGCAAAATTAATAGAATACTAAAAGTATAATAGAATAATAATAAAAGATATAGTAGAAGTAAAGAATAGAAGTAAAAAAAGTAGAGAAGTAAAAGAAATAGTAGAATAGTTAACATTATTACTTCATGTTTATCATACCTCATTTTAAGATTCTAATTTTAGATGCTCTAATAAGTGCGTAATCATAGTAAACATCCTCCAGTATTACTTTATAGTGATTTAGTGTTATTGAATTACTTTATGGTAAAACAGTATTATTATGTGTTATTGTTCTTTAAACGCTTGTTTAGTATGATATAGGGTAATTCGGGAGGGGGTAATATTAAGACATAGGATAGGATATAACATTGTCTTATACATTATATTTGATAGCTTAGATAACGTTTTATAGTTATGTCTTATTCTTTTATGTTAAAGAATACCCTCCTAGAGAAGCTTATTGCTTATTATTATAATATAATAACATATATAATAATAATAATATTACTATTAAGCTAGTCAAGCGCTAGACTACTACTACTCTAGATATACGTTTTATATCGTTTAGAAGAATTGCATTTAAGGTGTGTTAGATACAATGTAACGCATTTTTATTATCTATCTATACTCTACTATTCTAAATGTTTAAACCTTTATGAGAATTGAAATTTAGTATCTTAGAGTTAATTTTTATCCTTTGGTATATACTCCTTTATTTGAGATTCTGAGATTGTATAGGCGTTCTTTGTAGGAGCATGAAAAGAACTAAAATTACAGGGGTATAGTAAACTATACCTTTTGAATTTTGCATTTCAATTTTGAATATATCGTTGTTATTTTTAGTTATACGTCTTTTAAATTGCATAGGATTAGAGTTATTTGTGAGATATACTGTTGCACACTAACAACCTAAAATGTTTAACTTGCCAGAATTATTTAGGTATCCCTAATAGTCTCTGATACATTCAAAACTAAAACCTTTAAGAAGTCTTTAAATTGAAAAAGGAAGATAAAAACATATACAGTTTTCTTGTATAGACACTTTTAAGAGGTTTAAAATATTTAACTTCCTTTAAAACGGTTTTTGTATCCTGAATGTAAAATATCAGACTATGGATAATCCTTTAAATTGAAAACTAAAGAAAAATCATATAGGACTTTTGCGTATAAAAGATTCTGTGAAGAGTTAAGAATAAGATAAAAAAAAGAAAGAAAAATAGAACTACCCTAAAAAATAGGTAGCTCGCCTGTTACTTTATAATGTTTAAGTTCTGTGGCAGTGATTTGATGAAGAAAACACTTTTCACCGTCTTTAAAAAGTTTAAAGACACTCCCGCTGCTCCCTAGGTTCTCTTCAACTATTGTTTTGGCCATTGCTCTACACCTCCTAAAAGTTCTTCAGCTCTATGTACTGCTTCTCTCCATCCCCAGCCTTCCTGATGGTAAAACCTTACTAAATTATCAAATCTTTCTGTGTTCATTTTTTACCTCCTATAAAAAAAAGAAAGAAATATCTCCCTTAAGGGAGATAAAACTTCTTGTCTTCATCCTGGACTAATACTCCGTCCCTTACAAGCTCATCTATTCGGGGAGAAATGCTTGTTTCTTTCCAAACACCATCATATTTCCCCTTCCCCAGTTCTGCTACTTCGCTCCGTCCTAGGTGCTCTTTGGTGTCTTTAAATATCTCTCGTACTTGGTGTTTTTTCGTTCCTTCTGCATACACTCCGGGTTCACTTCTCTTTTTACCTGTGTTTGTTTTAGTAGTTCCTCTGCGGAGAAGATTGGCTATATGCGGGTATTTTTTACCTATCGAAGACACTGCTTTTTCTTTTTCCTCTCTAACTCTTTCTAAATCCTCTCTTGCTTTTAAGTATCTCTCCCTGGCTACTTCCAATTTCGCAATTACTTTTTCGTATTTACCTTTTAGGGTATCTTTGGCAAAGTCCGCTTTCTCCCGGAACAATACACCCTTTGTGTTTACTCGCTCGGTTATTTCGGCTATTTTAGCGAGGTCTCGCTTCAGGTTCCGTACTTCTTCAATTGGAAGTCCCTTCAAAGATTTCTTGGTTTCGGGTGTGATTAAGTGCATAAGTTCTGCTGGTATTTCCCTTTCTTTCGCTTCTTCTCTTGCAACTACCGTAAACTCTTGTTCTACTCTCTTTATGTGTGATATGTTCTTTGCATCGAGCTCGCAATAAACTAACCTGAGAGCTGGGTATAACTCCTTTTCAATTCCTGCTTCGATTGCTTTTATTAATTTTTCCTTTATTTGACTTTTGGCAATCACTCCCTTTTTCTTTGCATACTCCCAGCCTTCTCCATTCTTTGTAGGGTGTTGAATAGCATAAAAGCCTACCGTGACTTCCTCCGCTATCTCTCCCTTCTTCTCCTCTTCCTTTCCTTTCGGGGTTTCTTTTTTCTGCTCCCCGCTTTGCAGATTTCCTTTTTCTTCGTTGGTCATTTCTTATTCACTCCTCGGAGATACAGCTATTTGTCACTATATCCCTATCGAGAGTTTAAAGAAAAAGACAAAAGAGAATGCTGTAAAAGGTTAGGATAGATCCAAGAGCCATCCCCCATCTCAAATAAAATATTCTCTTTTCCATTCTTTCTCTTTCCTTTCTCATTACTGTAGTTAGGTTCATATCCTTTCTCCTATTACTCTCTCGAATTCTTCTAATGGTAATTCCCATTGTCCTCTATGATATTCAAATCCCAGGGACTTAAATATTCTTCTTTCGCTTCGCAACCTTTTTATTTCCCTTAATACATTGGTTCTGCCTTTTGTGTTCATTTCTCCTTTTCCTCCTCTAATAACAACAGCAGCATTTCCCGCTGTGTTGTAGACATCTGCTTTATCCTTTCCTTTATTTCTTTTAGATTTCCTTCCCTTTCTTTTGTTTGCATTTTGGTTTCTCTCCTTAATAACCTATTGTTTATAGGGGTATGGTTTTCAGAAAGAAAAGAAAGGGTGTGCATTGTTTAAACTCGAAAAGAAGTATGTATAATACTCGAATAGCACAACCAAAAAAATGAATTGCAGACATATAAAACCTATTTTTAGCATGACATATAAAAATATTTAATTGTCTTAAATAACTTCCTTTTGCGATTGCCCTGGGGTAAATATCTTACTCTTAATTTTTTATATGACATTGGATATGACATATAAAATATAGTTGTTA
>JAGMES010000002.1 GCA_023128035.1 Halanaerobiales bacterium
CTTCTACCAGAACTATTTAATGTAGGTTATGATTTTTCAGTTTATAAGACCATGACTTATGATTTTGAGGAGACCAAAAAGATTTTGTCTGATACTGCAAAAGAATTGAATATCCATATTGTAGCTGGTATATTAGAGAAAAAAGAGGAATGGTGGTATAACTCATTGCTAGTATTTGATAATTTGGGTGAGATTTTGACAAATTATTGTAAGATTAATCTTTTTCCATTAAGTTATGAGGAAGAGATATTTATCCCCGGAAAGAAAATAGCACTATTTACAATGAATGGTGTTCGTTTTGGCCTTATGATCTGTTTTGATATTCGTTTTCCCGAATTGAGCCGTCAATATTATAAAGAAAAATGTGATGTCATGCTGGTTTCTTCTGCATTTCCATTTCCGCGTCTTGACCATTGGAGGACTTTATTAAAGAGTAGAGCTATTGAGAATCAAATGTATGTAATCGCTGCGAATCGGTCAGGAAAAGATAGTGGAGTAACCTTTCTCGGCAACAGTTGTGTTATTGATCCATGGGGAACAGTAAAAGCTACAGCCAATGAGACGGAAGAAACAGTAATAATTCATGAAATTACAAGTGAAAACGTGAACCTTGTCCGTAATGTTATGCCCGTCAAAGACAATTTTAAACGCTTAAATATATTATTTAAATAAAATTACCTAAAACATTAAAAAGGAAAGAAGTAATATCTTTTGCAAAAACAAATGACTAAATTATTCAACAAAAACTTTGTTCGTGACAGTCCCTGTGATAGAACGACACATCACGTGTCAAAAAAGTGATATTAGAAATGGGAGGAGTCATAAATGATGCATTTAGGGTGTACTTATTTTATAGTAAAAGATATGAAAAAATCGATTGCATTTTATGAAGCTTTAGGGGATTTTCATCCAGACAATATTCTTGTTTCTCCTAATGAAGCTATAGTAATAGATTGGTTTAATGCATATTCTGGGAATCCTCTTGGAGATGTAGCTAGAACTTGTTTAATAATTCGTTCACCGTTTATGCCCAAAGGGACTTCTGATATAATAGTTAAGTTTTCTAAAATAATTAAACATTTGATATATTCAGTTTATCTAAAGGAATACGTAAAACTTGCTAAAGTTAATGTTAAAGATATTCATGCTTGGATACTTCCTATGGCAGCTGCCAGGCTTCGTGACAAAATACCTGGAGAGGAAAAATGGATACGAGGCATTATTAACAGTCAACTAAATAAAGTTAGTGTATAGTTTGTATCAACAGTAAATTCTCTAACGTTTATGGCTTAGGAAGTCCACTAAGTAGTTTGTACTTACGAAAATCTTTAGTACAGCTACTCAGTGGACTTTTTTTCATTTTCTTTAGTAAATCTCGTTAACAAAGTGGAAATCGTAACTCTCGCGTAGCAATCTGCTGGATCAGATAGCGATCGTGAGAGATAAAGATAATTGTCCCCGGAAAATCTTTTAAAGCGTTCACCAATACATCACGGCTGGATAGGTCTAGGTGATTGGTTGGTTCGTCTAAGAGTAGTAGATTAGGTTGTTCAGCAATTAAACAGGCAAGAGCAAGACGATTCTTCTCGCCACCACTTAAGACATTTGCAGGTTTCTCTACATCTTCACCGGAAAAGAGAAATGCTCCGGCTAAAGAATATATTTGGAAACGATCCATAGGCCTAGCTCGGTAGATATTTTCGTAGATAGAGAGTTCCAAATCCAGCCGTTCAAAATGCTGAGAAAAATAGCCAATTTTGACTCTTGGATCGAATCTAAGCTCACCTGTATCAGGTTTAAGTTCTCCTGCGATCATCTTCAACAGTGTGGATTTGCCAGAACCATTGGGCCCTGTGATTACCAAACGTTCTCTCTGTTCAATAGTCAGATCCAGATTGGCAAAGAGAGGTGTATCGTCACTAAAACTCTTACTTACACCAGAACACTCCAATATCAGGTGGCCTATTGGTGAGATCTGGCCAAAGGGAAGGTGCATGGTCTTGTTAGAGCCCTGTGGTTTTTCGATTCGCTCCAGTTTGGCCAGGCGTTTCTCGACACTTTTAGCTTGAGTTGAGCGAGTTCCTGCCTTGAAACGAGATATGAATCGTTCCATTCTGGCGATCTCTTCTTGTTGATGTTGGTAGCGTTTATATTGAATTGACAACCGCTTCTTTTTCTCGTTTTGGTAATAGGAGTAATTGCCGCGATAAATCTCAACCCCGTATAGCCCCATCTCATAGATTTGATTTACTACCTGATCTAAGAAGATTCGATCATGAGAGACCATCAAAATGGTTCCAGGGTAAGTGGCAAGATGGGATTCTAACCATTCAATAGCCGCTAAATCCAGATGATTGGTCGGTTCGTCTAATAATAATAAGTCAGGCTCTAAAAGTAAGAGCTTAGCAACGGCTGCTCGAATCCGTTCTCCACCACTAAAAGTAATCATTTCCTGATCCAAGTCTTGTTCGGTAAAATTTAGACCAAATAGGATGGATCTGATCTTGTGGTCATAACTGTAACCATTGGCCAATTCAAAGGCTTCTTGTAACTTGCCGTATTGTGTTACGTATTCTTCTATGCAATCAGGATTACTTGCTTCAGTAGAATTCATCTGTACTTCTAGTTGGCGCATCTTTTTCTCTAAGGTAATTGCTTTTTCAAAAATCTGTAACATTTCTTGATACAATGTGATTGTAGGAGAGAAAGTCGGATCTTGTTCTAAATAGCCAATCTGGATTTTAGATGCAGAAATCAGTCGCCCTTTGGAGTAATCTTCGAGTCCGGCCAGGATTTTCAACAGAGTTGACTTACCTGTTCCATTGGGCCCAACCAGACCAATTCGTTGTCCTTTGGTAATGGTGCAGGACAGATTTTGAAATATTTCTTGACCAGCGTAATTTTTATTTAATCGATCTAAAATTAATAAGCTCATAGTTTTTCACCTCGGTAATTTGATTTATATCCTTATTGAAATTATTAATAAGATATCTGTGCTTGTTTAGAAAAATAAAAAAACCGTAGGTTATAAATAACCTATGGTTGAAATCGTCTCAAAAGGCGCGACTCAAAGTTTCAGATTTTTGTAGTCAAATCATTAAATCTATATAGGTGAGCTGAACTAAGATATTTTGAAAATTAGAAACAGTTAAAATCGCTAGAGCGATAGAATAGTTCGACCAACTAAAATGCCAGCTTTATCTAAACGTAGCTAGAAAATTAACGTTTCTAATTAGCCTATATAAATCGTAGATTCAAAAATTGTTATTCTCAATCTCACAAGATCAGAAACAAATCAGGTTATAGTATGACGTTGATTCCATAGTTAAATTGTTTATCCAGAAAACAGGCACACTAATCTCTGGGACTTAAAACAATTTAATTACGGAGTCAACAAGCGATCATCATGAGAATAGCAACCCCTACTAACTAAAATTCTATATACAGTCTAACATCCTTTTCCAATCGGGTCAAGAAAAATTTTCTGAGGTTGGCAAGTCATCTTTAATCAATGTATTGAAGAGGCAGCTGAAGCAGATAATGGAGAGTTAGAAGAACAACGTTACGAGAGTTATTTGAAGTTAGCGACGAATAAACGAAAATTTTAGGTATAATTTCACCCTACCTTATAAGTAGTGGTGTTTCTCTAGTTATATTTTAAAACATTTACAACGATTATTAAATAAAAAAGTAGGGCCAATTCCGTTGCTCTTTCCTCTTTTCTGCAGGACTCTAGTAAAAATTGACGAAATAAACATAAGTAATTCCTCTTCTTTGCATCATTGTGGTATGTGACTGCTGATAAAAAGTAAGGTGAAGTACAAAACCAGAATAAGGAGTGAAAAAATGTTTAAGGCTTATACATATACTCATACAAGTAGAGAGTTGAAAGAAATGCATAATTTGCTTAGGGAAAGTTACGATCACAATGAAGTACCTAGTAATTGGTTTTTTAGTCGTTTTGAAAACTGGCACTATGCTCATAATTATAATATTGACAAAAGAGATATTGACAATTTATCTGATAAAATACGATTGTGGCGTAATTATGATGGAAAACTAGTCGCATTTTGCATCTCTGAATACAGTAAAGGTGATTATTATATACAAGTTCATCGTAAGTATCGTGAGGTCGAAGATGAAGTTATTCAATGGATAATAGATAACACTACTGGAATGATAAAAATTTATGCTTTTGAAGAAGATACTTACAGAATAGAAAAATTGAAATCTTACGGTTTTCAATGTGAGGGACATATTGGAAATATTTATGCATATGATTTATCTAAAATATTATATCAGAAACATTTGGCTGACGGATTTAGGGCAAGCACTTTAGCTGAATTAGAAGATTTTCATACTTTTTTTGAAGCCAAGGATGCTGCTTTTCCACATGCTGGTTCAAGTAAAGAACGCTTTATAAATAAATCTAGAGCACCTGGTTACTATTATGAATGGAATATTATCACTATGTCACCTGATGAACGTTGTGCATCTTTTTGTACAGCTTGGCCAGATTTTCAATGTAATATGGCAGAAATTGATCCTGTTGGTACACATCCAGACTTTCAACAAAAAGGATTAGCAAAGGCTATGCTCGTTGAAACTTTTCAAAGATTGAAAAAAGCAGGTATTGAAATGGCTTATATAGGCACTGGAGCTGAGCCATTTCCAGCTAATTATATATATAAATCGTTGGAGCCAATACATAAATTTAAAGAATTGTCTTTTATAAAAGAAGATTAAATTTTTGAAGATTATTTATTAAAGGAGAAATCTGATCATGATAATTACCGATTTAAAACCTGACAATGAAAAACATATCAGACAGGCTGCGGAACTCTTACTTAATTGTTTTGATGGTTCATGGGAAACTTTAGAGTGTGCAATTGATGAAGTAATGGATTCATTTGATGAAAAAAAGATTAGTCGTGTTGCCGTTGATGACGAAAACAATGTCATTGGATGGATTGGAGGAAATGAGCAGTACGATGGAAATGTGTGGGAATTGCATCCATTGGCAGTTGATGAAAGGTGGCAAAAAAATGGCATTGGTACATTGTTAGTTAAAGATTTTGAGGAAAGAGTACGTGAAAGAGGAGGAATTACTATATTGCTTGAAACTGATGATGAGGATTGCAGAACTACCCTCGGAGGTATTGATTTATACTCTGATTTCTTTGAAAACTTGAAGAACATCAAAAATGTTGGTCAACATCCTTGCCATACTCTTAGGATATTCACGCTTTATGCATATGGATGGTCTCGTAATGATCCTGGCTATGCTAAAATAAAATCTTATAATCTTCTAAGTGAAAAAGTATGGATTTAAGATGGGTTAATTTGAATTTTAACACTTAATTTGAATGTGAAAGGATAAATTCACAGATATCATTAACTCAATGCAAAGATAGTTCAATTTAAAAAAATACCCTGCAAAAAGGGTATTTTTTTATCTCCAACAACAAGCCGAATAGCATTTCACCACCCCACAAGCTAACCTCTTACCAGCATTTCCAGAAGGTTGAGAACGATAATCATCAGGATTTTGATGAATAATAATCGCTTTACCTATCACTTCAGATACCTTAAACTTATCCGTAAAGACTCTCATCCTCGCATGACCATGATTTGAAAAGAGTATAGGAAAATCGCCAGCATGATTACCATGGGGTTGATTGGTAGGATTCCAGTGACCACCTGCAGCCTGGAATGGATTTTTTGGATCACCAATTTCACAATTTCCAAACTCATGAATATGAAAACCATGTGGTCCAATCGGAGTCTCACCATCCTTTGCAGGTTGATATTTTGGCAGTCCAATTATATCTACATAAACTTCTGTTCCATCAGGTACCTCAAAAAAGAACACTTTACCTTTAAGATTAGGAGCCAGGGGGCCACTGTTGATATTAGCATAGGCAACTGGAATATGTGGATTCCACAAAAATAAACACCTCCATTTACATTTACAATAAAAAAATATCGTTCTATTAAATATATGAAAAGCATCAGAAAAAAAGCATAACAAATGATACGATAACAGAAAATTTAGAGACTGTTGGTAACATGAACAATATTTTTCTTTAAAAAAGGGAAAATAAATAATAAGGGAGAAATGTAATTAGAAGAAAAAAATTGTGGTTATGAGAAGGAGGAAAATAAAATTAGAATTTTGCCTTTAGAGTCAGACAAAATTATAGAGTTTGTTGAGTATTGCGAAAAATTTGGCCCTGAACATGATGAATCTTATATCCCGAATAATCAATTTGTTACAGAATCATCCAATCCAACTTATCTTTTACTCGATGATTCCGATGAAGTAATCGGTGCTGTTTCACTTATTAAAGAACCAGCTTTTTTAGAAGATAGAAAAGGAAGACTTCGAATTTTACATAGCATTAAACCCTCTATTAAAGCATACAAATTAATGGTTGATGCTATTTTAGAGCATGCAGATGGAATAGATAATATCTACATGTTTCTTCCGGAAGATAAGAGATCTGTGGGGGAGATTGTTGAAAACTTGGGATTCAAAATCAGCCGTTATTCCTATATTCTAAAGCGTTCAATGGTGGAAGTATCATCCCCTAATTTTCCTGAAGGGTTTCATGTTAAACTTTTTGAAGTTGGCAAAGATGAGGTAACTTGGGCCAGTATTATTAATGAAAGCTTTGCTCGTATAGCTGGGCATGTCCATATGACCCCCGAACATGTATTAAAATTACGAGAAGAAGATGAGTACTTAGAAGACGGTATGATGCTTCTTATGCACCAGCATGAGCCAGCGGGGTTACTTCATGTAACTAAAGATGTTGAAGACGGAAAAGAGGTTAATTTCATTGCAACACTAGCAGCTAGACCAAAATATCAAGGAAAAGGCTTGGGCAGAAATCTTCTTAGGATGGGTATTGCTTTCGGAGAGAAATTAGGTTATGAAAAAACATTTCTTTCAGTAAACGCTGAAAACCAAAAAGCTGTTGAACTATATTTGAACGAAGGGTTTAAGAAAGTGCTTGTTATGGAATGTTACAATATCAGCCAATAAGGAAAATGATAATTTATTTAAAGAAGAGAATAAGAAGTGTGAAAA
Organism: Halanaerobiales bacterium; assembly: GCA_023128035.1. Next base: position 7,094 of record JAGMES010000002.1, read on the forward strand.
TAACTCATGATAGCTATCATGGGTTATTTTTTTCTTAAGCTTTTAAAGATGTCAAGTGATTAAAATATACCAAAATTTAGATTTTATCCTTGACAAAAACAATTTATAGTGATAAACTTAAATCATAAAATGGTAACAATAGTAAAATTATTAGAATTTAATGAGGACAAGCTAATATTCAACTTGAGAAATAACTATGTTGTTACATTTTGTGTTTTCATAAAAAAAACTTATGAAAGGAAGTTAATCAAATGACTGATAGAAGTTATAAGGCTAGCAAATATAATTTTATAAAAGAAACAGAAAGAGGAGAGTTGTTACTTTATAATACAAAAACAGGTGGAATTGGTTTGATTGAGAATGATCAAAAAGATCAAGCGTTAGCGATCTTCCAAAATCCAGGTACTTATATTGAAGATGAATTGTTTAACCAATTAAGGGGAAATGATTTTATTATAGAAGCAGAGCGAGACGAAGTGAAAGAAATAATTACTGATTATGATAACTATCTTCAAATAGATAAGAACATTCAAATCATCTTACTGCCTGCTGAAGCTTGTAATTTTGCCTGTCCTTATTGTTTTAACTATCGGGATCGTAAACTGATGATGGAGGATTGGGTATATGATGCTATTTTGCAAAATATAGAACACAAGTTGCAGAAAGTCGATACTCCAAATATTAAAGTCTTTTTAACCTGGTTTGGTGGAGAGCCACTTTTGGCTGCTGATAAGATTGTGACATTTACCAAAAAGGTTCGTGAGTTGTGTAGTAAGTATTCTGCAGAACTCAGAGCTAGTATGGTAACCAATGGATATCTTTTAACAGCTGAGTTATTTGCACGATTGTTGGACGCTGGAGTTACTGGATATCAGGTGACCCTTGACGGCACGGCGGAAAATCATGATAAATATCGTTATCTTTGCAACGGAGGCCCAACTTTTGACATTATCTATAATAACCTTAAATCAATCAGTGAAAATTTTAAAGATGAAAGTTTTTATTTTAACCTTCGTAGTAATTTCATGGGAGATTCGCTTAAGTATGTAGAGGAGTTAATGGGTATGTTTGTTACCGATTTTAATGATGACTCTCGGTTTAATCTTTATTTCCGTCCAGTATATCAGTATGAAACTGCAGATAAAGATATCAGTGCGATTAAAGACAATATCTGTGATTTTAAAGAAGGTAAAGAGATTCAAAATAGACTATCTTTCGAATTAATGAATAAATGTGGCAAGGAAAATGATATGGATTTGCTAAATCCATTAGCCAGACCAAGAGATTCTTGGTGTGGTGTTGAAAAGAAGTTGGTGGTGGGAGCTGATGGCTCAATCTATATCTGTGATACTTTTGTAGGTGATGTAGAACATCGGATTGGTCAGATTATGCCAGGTGGAAATCTTGATTTAAATGAAACAGGCAAAGCATGGACAAGACCATTTTATGAATATACGCAAAGGAAGAAATGTTTAGAATGTAAGATGCTTCCTATCTGTATGGGCGAATGTCGTAGAAATTGGTTAATTGACCATGTAGCAGAGTGTTATTATTCAGAAGAATCAATTTATTCAGATATGGATAATTATCTTAAATATCTTAGAAAAGGTGATCAAAAAGTTAGTTGATTATAAATCTTATCCCATTTGAAAGGAGGTGAAACTAAATGTTAATGTTAAGAGGTACAGGTAAAGGTGATTATGAAATCAATGCTGGTTTTTTCTGTAATGGTCACTGTTGTGAAACTATTATTAGCCCTACTTAGTAAGTTCCAGAAGTTTCAGGAATGGTTTAACCATTCCTGAAACTTTATATATTTATTAGTAGGAGGATGAATATTATGATTAAAAATTTTAAATATATCATAGAGTTTTATAAATTAATGAACAAAAAACGCTTGTTACTAATCTTTGTAGGAGGAATAATGGTTTCTATTCCAATTGTTCTAAATATAATTTACCCATTATTGATCAAAAATATAATTGAAGCTTTAGAAACAGTCAGGGTAGTTCAATATTCGAAAATATTATTGTTAGGCGGTCTATATGCGTTTTCTTTACTTATCTCTTATGTTGGTGATTTAATATATTTGCGAAATAAATATATTGCTGCTCAGGAGATGCGTAAAAAAGTATATGATTATTCGTTCTATTTTCCTTTGCAGAAGTTTTATGAAAAAGGTTCAGCCTATTTTGCTAATTTGATTAGTTCTCAGATAAACAGTGCTTTTGTTGTGATTGATTATATGTTTATCAAAAATATATTTTTGGCCATCAGAACAATAATTGTATTGGCTATTATTTTTAGCTGGAGTAAGTTGATTTTTTGTGTTTTTATTGCTAATACGATGCTAGTGACGCTCTATTCAAAGCTAAATAACAATATTGGAAGACCTTATGTGGAAAAGATTCAGGAATGTACCAGAAATATAATGACATTTATTGTTGAAACCTTTGATTTGCTGCATGAACTCATGGCAGGAGAAGCAATTGAAAAACGTAAAAAACATTATAATTCTATAGCTACTTATGGAACAAGTTTAGTTTTAAAGATCGAATATTTGAGGGTTAATTTAGATAAGTTTTTGATGGAACTTCCCCAACGGTTGACTCAAATATTTCTCCTGGTTTACTGTTGCAACAAGGTAGTCAATGGCGAGATGACAATTGGTATTTTTTGGGCAATTTGGTCTTATTTTAGTTATGTTATTGAACCTATATCTGCTCTTAAAGATTTCTCTCAGACAATTATGCATAGTTCAGTAACTTTACAAAAGATCCTTGAGTTTTTTAATGAATCTCAGACAGCGAAAAATAGTTATAGACAAATTTCAGCTGATGAGGAGTTAAATTTTTATGCTAGTGAAAATCCATTGTTGGAAGTAAAAGATTTAAGCTTTAGTCACGGAGAAAAGGAGACCATTAAAGATATTTCATTTGAGGTACGTTCTGGACAACAGTTAGGAATAATAGGTATTTCTGGTGAAGGTAAATCGACATTATTGAATATCATTACAGGATTTGAAAGAACTTATCAAGGTCAGGTTAAACTTTTTGGCTTTGAGATTAAAGAACTTTCACCACAGTGGATCTTTAAAAATATTGGATTTTACTCGCAGTCTGTTGGTATTTTAAATGATACCCTTGAAGAGAATATTGTTCTTGGGAGATCATATGTTAAAGAACGCTTAGATCAGATTATTGCAGATTTAAAGATCGAGCATCTTAAAGGTAGGCAGTTAGGAGATGGTGGGAATTTTGTTTCAGGAGGAGAAAAACAAAAAATTCAACTGGCAAGATTCTTATTTGCTAATAAGCCATTCTTTGTTTTAGATGAGCCTTTTTCTAATCTGGATGCTATTAATGAAAAATTACTTATTAAAGTGATAAAAGAGTATATGAAAGATAAAACTGGGATTACTATTTCTCACAGGTTGAATATAATGAGACTGGCAAATACTTATGTCACTTTAAATAACGGAAAGATCGTAGGAAAAGGCACACTTCAAGAGTTATATGAACATGATTCTATAAGTCGGGAGTTAATTAAGACATACGTAGAAACAGTCAGTGAGGCGAGTATAGGATTTGTTATGGAGTAAGTTGTGGATTTTTAAAAAAAAGCGTTAAAATAGCTCATGATAGTCATCGTGAGTTATTTTTATTTAAAAAATTGATATTCAATCGAAAAAACGACAAATATAATCTTTTAATAATTATAAATGTATGGTATAATTACAAAAGTATAATAATGTGTGAAGTGGAAAGTATTTCCCACTAAAGAGAGGAGATAATGAAATGAACCTTAAGTTTTCTGAGAATTTTTTATCATTACGCTGGAGGAGATTGCCATCAGAACTAATAACTTCTGAAATTTTGCAGTTTGAACTGGATAACGAAAATAGCGAATCTAACTCGCAAAAAAAATTGCTGGAAATTGAACAACAACTTACTAAAGCACATGAACTATATTTTGATAAACAATATCAGCAAGCAATAGAAACGTATAAAAATGTGCAGAGTATGATTTTTCAAAGACTATTTGCAAAAGATTCATCGGATTCTTCAAACAATTCATCTAATTTAAAACTTGATTTAGATATTTTAGTAAATCAAAGATTATTTGAACCTGTAATTGCCTATGGATTGAAAGTTATTGAAGGACTGAAACCTGTAAGAGAAGAAATTGATTTAGAATTGATTGAAGATATGCCTGTTCAAGTAATTGACAGTTTAATACTTAACAATAATATTGGAGTTAATTTTGTAAGCCAAAGTCCTAAAGATGCTATCTTTTATGGTCAATTAGCGGCAAAATTAGTAAGGGAAAAAGAATGGGAAAAAGCAGAACTTTTTTATAAGCGTGCATTAAAAGCTTTGGGAAAAGCTGAAACGCCAGAATTACAAACTATTAGAGCTTCTATTGCCTTAAGTCTAGGCGCTATTTACACAGTAAAAGGAGAATTAGATAAAGCTTCAAGATATATGAGGTATTCTTCTAAATATTATCAGATTGCGAAAGATAGAATTGGTGAGGCACAAATTAACTTTAACTTGGCAGCCATTTATGCAAAACAGAGAGTATTGGATAAAGCAAAGATCTTTTTAAAGAAAGCTCAAGATTTATCCCAAGAACTTGAGTCAGCAACTGTAGCAAATACTCATATCCAAAAAGTTTCAGATTATTTTTCAGTTAAATCTCTGGGTGCTGGATTGAATGCTAGTTTTCCTGTTGTTTTTTGGTCTGGTAAGAATTCTGGTGTAAGCACAAAAAGATTACCAATTAGAAAACCAAGGATGAAGAAAAAATTAGGAGTTTATATTGGCAATAGATTAGTTACTACTGAATGGGATGCAAAAGGATCAATCCCAAAAGAGCAAATTGTCAATCAAATTTATAAATGGCGTATTAATCGAACTAAATTAGAGGAAATAACTTTTAATTATCAGCTTCAAAGTGATTTCGCCGTTCAACTTCCTCATATCTATTATTATATAATTCCAACAGCACTTGGAGATTGTTATCACGCTATTGGTGAATATAATACAGCAGAAAGTTATTATTTAAAGGTTGCTAACTATGAATATATCAATACCCAAATAGAAATTCCAGATTTGTGGATAAAATTAGCTAACAATGTATTAGCCTGGGGAGATTCGCTTTATAAAAATAGTGACTATACTGAGTCAATGGATATTTATCGAAAAGTTGTTGATCTCCCTGGCTCTGGTGATGTTGTTTGGGCAAAGTCTTATCTTTACAAACATAGTAAATTAAGACTTGTCGGAAACAAAGTAAAAAGTATGCTTGAAAAATATGAGAATGGTGTTATTGAAGCGATAAATCCTAAACTTAAAACTATAGTTTTGGAGGTTAGAGCAAGGTTGCTTCAATTGGAAGCAAATCTAGATTTTTGGGGAATGCCAATGGATATAATCCCTATCTGGAGTTTTGAATACTTACAAACTGTTGCCCGATATTTTGCAGGACAAGCAGTGCAGGCAGAACGTGAGTTTGTTCATTTTTGGGATAGAGGTGAAACAGAATCTCTAACACGCCAACAAGTAGAACAGGGTGTGGCTTTAGTAACTGGTGAATTAGAATTGGCAGGGAGAAGAAAGGAATCCGCGGAGGATGAGTTGGCTATTTATCAGGCTGGTAAAGAATTAGCAACTCTTCGAAAAAATAATGCACAAGATAATTATTACGACTATTCAAGCTTATCAGCTCAACGAATTTATGCAGATGCTGCTATTGCGACATTGGGATCTGGCTCTAGCGTGGATTGGGATAAGATAGAAAAGCATATCAGAGAGTTACAAGAAGAAGGACGAACAAGTGGAAAAACTGGACATCTTATTGGTGCTAGAACTTTGGAAAGGGGTCGGAAGACTCGTGAATATGAGCTTGGATCTATGAAAAGACAGATCAATGAACTTGGCTTAAGTGAAGAGATGGCTAATAAGCAATGGGATGCTGCTCGTACTAGAGTTGAAGTAGCTGATCAGATGGAAGTTATTGCCAAGTTAAAAAAGGAATTTGCTGAAGAAAGCCTTGCTGCTTTTGATAATCAACTCTTTACTCCAGATGTCTGGTATCAGATGGGTTTATTTATGAGAGGAATTTCTAATAGTTATTTGTATATGGCTTTAAATATTGCAAAAATGATGCAAAAGGCTTATAACTTCGAGAATGGTCTAAAGCGTCATTATATTAAAGAAGATTATTCGACTAACACTATTAAAGGTATGTTTGCTGGAGATGCACTTTTATTAGATATTGATAGTTTTACTCATGATTTGATTACCTCGGTTCACAAAAAAGAGATTCCAATAAAGCATACGTTTTCTTTGGTAGAAAGTTACCCATATTTATTTGAAACTCAATTTAGACAGTCTGGAAAAATGGAGTTTGAAACTCGAATTGAAGATTTTGATCTAGCTTATCCAGGTACATATGGAAGAAAGATTAAGAAAATTGAAATTTCTATTCAAGGTATTTTACCAAAGGATGGAATTAAAGGAACTCTAACCAATGGTGGAATCAATAGATATAGAACAACGAATTTTGATGAAGTTAAGTTTCGAATTCAACCTAAGGAAACTCTGATCCTTTCAGAATATAGAGTAAAAGAGGATGCGATTATTTTCCCAGATGATTCAACTAAATTAGGTTTATTTGAAGGGGTAGGTGTAATAGGAAGTTGGGCTTTGGAGATTCCGAGATTTTCTAATGATTTAGACTTCAATATGATTACTGATATTAGTATAACTTTTTACTATAATGCTCGTTATGATGAAAGGTTAGAACATAGAGTTAGAGAAGAGTTTGCTACTTTAGATGGAATGAATCAAAAATCACGCATTATTCCATTACGTTGGGCATTTCCAGATCGGTATTTCTATTTCCAAGATACAGGTAAACTTGAGTTTATGTTAGATCCGTCATATTTCCCATTCAATGAATTGAATCCAAAGATCCGCAATCTAAATGTACTGATTATTACCGAACCTGAAATAGATCCTGAATCTTTGGTTGTTCGTTTCTGTACGCCAAACCATAACAATACAATTAAAGCGAAACCAAATTCTAAAGGTGAGATTGCAGTGACTAATAATCATCCATGGCAACCATTATTAATGGAAACTGCTGTTGGGGATTATCATTTAGAGATTAGTAAAGAAGAAAATCCGCAGCTTAACAAAGATGGTGCATTTAAGTTAGAAGGAATTAAAAATATAGTATTGATATTAGAATATGATTTTACTCCTAGGATGTAGGAGGGTTAATTATGTCTAAGACAAGCGGAATTTCAGAACAGGTACTTTCATTACCAAAAGGTGGAGGGGCTATTCAGGGATTAGGAGATACTTTTAAGCCAGATCTTCATACTGGAACTGGATCTTATTCAATTCCATTAGATATTCCCAATGGCATTAATGATATTGCACCCAAATTAGCTCTTTCATACCATACTGGAGCTGGTAATAGTGCTTTTGGTATGGGATTTGATCTAAATCTTTTAACTATCAGTCGTTCTACTAATAAAAAACTCCCGACGTATCGAGATGAAGGAGATACATTTATATTAAATGGTGCGGGAGAACTTGTAGCTAAGGGTGATGGAAAATACCGTTTACGAGTGAGCAATAATGCCTGGCAAATTGAGCGTGATGGAAATGGTTTTAAACTTCAAGATGGAGAAGGAAAAATATATAAACTTGGAGTAACAGATCAGGCACAACTTTATGTGAATGAAAATGGATTTAAGAAGGTATATAGTTGGTGTTTAGAAGAGATTGAAGATGTTTTTGGGAACAAAGTAATCTTTAGTTATATGAGAGATGGTAATCAGCTTTATTTAAAACAGGTGGATTACAGTATATATACTCTTCGATTTGAATATGAGGAAAGGCCAGATCCTATTATTAATGGACGTGCTGGTTTTTTGATTAATACTCGTCAGCGATGTAGTCGGATAGAATTGTTAGTCAATACTTTATCTCAACCGTTAACACGTTTTTGGGAACTTAAGTATATGCAAAGTGTAGGTGGAGGTCATTCTTTATTGCACAAAGTGAAACTTACAGGTGTTGGCGAGGATGGTCACACTGAGAGCACGCCGATTCTGAAGTTGGACTATACTAAGTTTGAGCCCAGAAAGCTTGAGCGATTTACTGGTGAAATGCTTCCTGAAAACATGTCTGATGGACGATGTGAGTTAATCGATTGGGATGGAAATGGATTGCCTGATCTGATGGAGATTAAAGAAGGGCGTGTGGTGGTGTGGAGGAATTTGGGGGAAAAATGGGCTGGCCCTCAGTTTTTAGATGACTTACCTGCGCCATTAACGTTAGATGAATCTGGAATTGCTTTTGCAGATATGGAAGGTAATGGTACAGCAGATCTCATTATGATAGATCGTGCATTGAATGGTTATTATCCTCATTTGCAAGGTGGTGGCTTTGGAAGACCAGTTTATTGGAAGCATAGTCCAAATATAACTTTAACTGATCCAAATGTTCGTTTGATTGATCTAAATGGAGATGGGATAACTGATTTGTTGGTCACTGGAGAAAATTTTATTAGCGCTTATTATCGTGATCAGAAAACTGGGTGGAGTGAGCGTCCAAAAACTCTCCCTCGTTCTTTAGTTCCTCCAGTCTCTTTCAGTGATCCACATACTCATCTTGCAGACTTAAATGGTGATGGTCTTCAGGATTTGGTAAGATTAGATGGAAAGGGTATCACATATTGGCCTTATCTAGGAAATTGTAGATGGGCTGAACCGATATTTTTAGATAATCCTCCAGACTTGCCGTTACGCTTTGATCCAAAAAGAATGTTTTTTAATGATATTGATGGAGATGGATGTGCTGACTTAGTTTATGTAGATTTTGACAAAGTTATCTATTGGTTAAATCAAGGTGGAGTACGGTTAAGTGAAGCACACGAAATTTTGTACACCCCACCAGTAACTTCTATGGATCAGATTCGTCTCGCTGATATGAAGGGAACAGGAACAACTGGAGTACTATGGACAAATAGGAATCTTGTAAGTCACAATAGTGATTATTATTATCTTGACTTTGCAGGTAGTTCGAAACCTTATTTACTTAATAAGATAGATAACGGGATGGGGTTAGTAACAAAGATCGAATATGGAATGTCTACACATGAAGCAATCAGAGATCATAATAATGGCTCTCCATGGGAGACTTTTTTGCCATTCCCAGTTCCTGTTGTTTCAGTTACCTCTATAACGGATGAAGCAACTAAACGTCAATCTCTCGCAAAATTTAGATATCATAATGGTCATTTTGATGGAATCAGTAGAGAGTTTGCTGGTTTTGGTATGGTCGAGGTTGAGGAAGTGGGAGATGAGTCTATCCCAACTATGCTGACATATAATTGGCATCATTTAGGATTGGACCCGAAGGATCTCACTCATCCTTTAACTGATTTGGAAAGGCAGAGATTAAAAACTCTCAGAGGTAAGCTTCTAAAGACTGAAGTTTATGGAGCAGATGGTAGTCCAGATCAAGATAAGCCAATTTTAAGAACAACTAATCGCTGGGATTATCGAATTGTAGAGGTTATTGATGGTGTAGAGATATTGCTTTCATATCTTGTTGAGAGTCAGACATTTCATTTGGAGAGAAAGGAGAAGGCTTTTAAGAAATTAATTATGAGAAATCTTTCCCATGATAGTCAGGGAAATATCACAGAACAGGAAGAAAGATGGGTGGATTTACTACATCCTGATTTATCTTCTTCATTATTTACTTCAATTGAGTATGTAACTGATCCAGCAAATAGATTTGTACGTAGACCGGCTAGAATTGTTCAGCGTGATACTGAAGGTAAGATCTTATCAACGGTTATTAGCTATTATGATAATTTACCTGAAGGCCAGATTGGTGAGCAAGGATTGTTAACCTGTCAGGAAAATCTAGTATTAACTGATGCGATTATCTCACAAGTTTATGGAGAAGATATCCCTGATTTTGCTCAGCTTGGTTATCAACGACGTTCTGGTGAAGATGGTTGGTGGGTTAATCAGGTTAAATACACAAGAGTAGATGATGTTAATGGAATTTTTGGAACAACTACTAATGCTCGTGGATATACAACTGAATTCTTTTTTGACTCCAATAAAATACAACCCAAACGAATTGTTGATGCTTTAGGAAATTCGACTGAAGCTGTGTTTAATTATCGTGCTAATAAACTAGAATCCTTAACTGATGCAAATGGTGTAACTATGAGTAATAGATATGATTCCCTTGGAAGATTGGAAAGAACAATTAAACCGGGTGATAGTGATTCTTTACCTACCATGCGTTTTGCTTATAAGACTGATCAAATGCCTATAGTGATTGAGACAGAAGAGCGAATTCAAAATGGACAAGAGAAAGTTAGAGTACGTCAACAGTTTCTGGATGGTTTTGGTGAAGTGATTGAAGAAAGATTCATAGGTAATCAAAGTGAAATTGTAGAAAAGAGTCAAACCTATACAGCTCGTGGTCAGCTTAAAGAACAATTTTTACCGTATTCTTTAAATGGTAGTGATTCTAATCCTGATGAATTGCCAAAGCGTAAATTTTACTATGATGCATTGGGTAGACTGTTGAGGGTCATAAATCCAGATGGTTCGGTACAAAATCAACAGATTGAAATAGGTGTAGCATTTTTAAATGATGAAGAAGATAATTTTAATTCTGCTCATTGTGATACTCCAACCAGGCTTATGTATGATTCAAGAGGTCAAATTATTGAAGTAGCAGTGAATGATAGTGGACGTTGGATTCCGATGAGATACAAATATGATCAGAAGGGGAATTTAGTTGCATCCGAAAATGCTCTTAATCAAAAAACTACCTTTGTCTATGATCTATTGGGTCGTCGTCTTTATACTGAAACTCCAGAGTCTGGTAAAGTTGTTTTTGTATTTGATGCAAATGGTAATCAGATTGAAAAGAGAGATGCAAATGATGGTGTACTTTGTTATGAATATGACGAATTGGATCGGTTAATATCTACATGTTCGCCTAAAACAGGAGAAGTTTTAAATGAATATACATTTAATGATTCAGCAAAGCCTGCACCGGTCGAGTTAGGAACAGGGAATTTTACTAAAGGAAGAATTGTAAAGATCAAGCATCAGGGCGGAGAGGAATATTATGACTATGATTGTCTAGGAAGGACTACTAAAAAGGTACTCTGTCTATTTGAATTGCCAGATCAGGAGTTTAGATTAGATTTTTCTTATACAGCAGATGGTCAACTTTCAACTGTTACTTATCCTGCAAAAAGTCCTGGTTTGGAGAGATTACAGGTAAGATATAATTATGATCAACGAGGTTTGTTGAGCAGTATTCCGAATTATATCCGGCATATTGATTATAATCTCTCTGGTCAGCGTACTCGGGTTGAATATGCAAATGGGGTAACAACAACATATGATTATGATCGAGAATCGTTCAGATTAAAGGAATTGATTACTCACGATGGTTCGAATTCTGTATTACAAGAGTATCGATATGAGTATGATTTGGTTGGTAATTTACTTAAGGTAAACTCACCTGATCTCATGATTGCTACGAGTTATCTATATGATGATCTTTATCGTTTAAAAGAGGCGACTACACAGGCGGGGAATAATTGGAGATATGAGTATGATGATTTAGGTAATTTGGTTTTTAAGTCTGATGTCGGGCGTTATCAATATGATGAAAATGGTTTAATTAACAGTGTTGGTGATGATCTGTTTACTCACACAGCTTTGGGACAAATGAAGGATACGCCGTGGGGAGAATATGCTTATGATTTAAATGGCTATCTGAGATCTGTTACAAGAAATAGTGGGCAGATGGAGTGTGTTTATGATCATACTGGTAAGAGAGTTAGCATGGAGGTAAAGGCTGCTGAGTCTTCGGAGAGATTGTTTACTCCGGATGAGTTGATATTTATCAAGGATGGAGCTCTTTTTGCCCGTATTCTAGATTGTGGGAAGCAGGTTGCGCAGGTTAGGATTGGGGGATCGGGAGTTAGTTTTCTGCATGGGGATCATTTGGGGAGCACGGGGATTGTGACTGGCCCAGAAGGTCAAGTGGTTCAAAAAATATACTATGATCCATTTGGCTCAATCTTAGAAAACTATGTTTTTGATCAAGAAAACGAAACCTTTGTCCTATATACAGGTGAAGTCTGGGATGCCTGGTCAGAGTTACTATATCTAAACGCTAGATATTATAACCCCAAGCTAGGTCGATTCATAACTCCTGATGCAATCATCTCAGAAATCTTTCAACCTCTATCCTGGAATCGCTACAGTTATGTCCGAAATAATCCTCTTTGTTTTGTAGACCCGACAGGTCATTTTTGGGAAGAAGTAGGGGATTGGTTTAAAGATAATTGGAAATCTTTTGTGATTTCTGTAGTGACAATAACTGCAGTTGTTGCCTTGACAGTTGTTACCTTTGGAGCTGGAGCTCTAATCGGTGTCGGAATAGCTATGGCTGTAGGTGGAACAATAGGAGGGATTGCAGCACATCAAGCTGGAGGTGACATACTCTCTGGAATTCTGGTCGGAATGGCTGCAGGTGGTGCGGCAGCCTTTGGGGGCTTAGGAATTCAAGCAGGCGTAGGAGCTTTACTTGGTAATGGTTTATTGGCAACTATAGCTAGTGGTGCCTTTTCAGGTGCAGTTTCTGGTGCGGCAATGGGCTTTGCTTCCGGATATGCTGGTGGACAAGGAGATGCAGGTAGGATATTTGATAGAATGTGGAAAGGTGCCTTAACTGGAGCTATTGTGGGTGCAGCATTTGGCGCCACATCTTATGCTCTTAAAGACTTAAAAGTAGATTTCCATAAACCTTCTGCTTCAGAAACTAGAGAAATGCTGAAGTCTGCTTCTAAAAAGGCAGGAGAAGAAATTATCAAACAAGCTGAATCTGGAAATTTAACTGCAGGATCTGCAGCATCTTCATTTGGTAAAAATCTCGGTAGTGAATTATTTTCAAATATGGTTCGGTTCGGAAGTGAATCTGGACATACAATTTTCACACCTCTGGTTACTCAAAGCTTACACTTTGGTTTGACAGGGGCTGCTAGTGGAGCATTAGTTCTGGATTGGGCGGATGATATATGGGATTATCTTGTGAATAATGATCTGGCGAAGATTAGTTTTGGTGGGGAGTTTTGATATTGTGATTGACAGGCTAGCTTTCTCGGAGTAATCAAGCCACTTTTAAAGATACTAAGTTTTATGAAAGTAATACTTTCATAAATTATAAAGAAGATATTCGTATGGAATTGACGCAATGCGACTACTCAGTTATTTTGGAGTGGAAAGAGTTTTTTGCAATGGATGGGGTTAAAGTTCAGGAATATTCCATTTCATGTCATAACTATGATGGAAGTGAAGAGACTTTGTATTCCATGAATTGGTCTGTTGTCGGTTATCATTTTAGAGTACGCGGTGATGATGAGAAAATTATGAGGGAGTTCATTTGAAAGCATAATGCTTTAGTTCGGGAGATTTGACATCATTATTACTTAAGACTAATTAAATGAGTATTACCTATACAAAAAAGGTACTGGAGTAATCCAGTACCTTTTTGTATAGGTAATGGTGAAGATATAATAAAGGATTTGCTGAAATATTATCGAAGTAACCAGTTATGAATAAAAATAGAAGATAAATTCAAAAAATAAAGATCAAAAAATAAAGATCAATAAATTCTTGAATAAACTAAAGGGCAGACTCAAAATGCTAATCTTTGAGTCTGCCTTTAAATTTTAACAATATATCGTAAAATTATTTCGTAATTAGATGAAGTATGATATAATTCTATAGTACTAAAAAGTTACAATATGATTCGCTCACAAAAAGTATTTTAGTCGCACTTGCATACCATATAAAGTATTGACATCGCCAATTCAGTATTTTATATGGTATGCAAGCTCTTGTGTGACTACTTTTTGTGGGCTAATCATAATACATCGTGTTCTGACCATAATACATCTATAAAGGAGTGAAAAATGGATACAATAAACTTAATAAAATGTTTGAAAGAAGATATTTCAAAAATCGAAACTACTCACATAGCTGCTGAACTTTCAAAAATAGCCAATAAATATTATAAAGAAGTTCCCGAATCTGATGAAAAGCTGCTTGAAGTTTGTGAACAGTTAATTGCTTCAAATAAAATGAGTTTATTCTCAATAGCAACACTTTGGATCAAAAAAAGAAAAACTACAATTGATATGAAATATTTTTCGACCATAGAAAATTGGCTATATAAATATATACATCATTGGGGCACATGTGATCAGTTTTGTTATAGGGTATTAAATCCTTTTGTTGATAAATATCCCGAACTGTTTGAAAATGTACTAGTATGGGCTGATTCAGATCAAACTTATGTCAGAAGAGCAGCCCCAGTGTCTATGATTCGTATTGGTAAAGGCTTTAGAGTAAAATCTGATATAGATAAAGTTATTGTTATTGTTGAAAAGTTAAAAGATGATAACCACCTACATATTCAAAAAGGTATTGGGTGCTTGCTCAAATATTCGTATCATGCATATCCTGATGAAGTATTGAATTATTTAAGAAACAATGTGAATAATCTTTCTCGTACAACATTTAGATATGCATTAGAAAAAGTACCAAAGGAAATTAAACAAGAGATGATGAAATTATAATAGTATATATTTCATGAACATAGCAGTAAAAAAATAAGAGAGTGGTGGTTTTTTTGGAAAACTTTTTGGAACTAGGAATTCGTCCTGAAATAAATAAAACTTTAAAAAACAATGGAATTGTCAAACCAACTCCAATCCAGGAAAAAACAATACCAGAATTACTCAAAGGTAAGGATGTAATTGCTCAAGCTCAAACCGGTACTGGGAAGACTCTGGCTTTTGTCTTACCTATTCTAGAATTGATTGATCCTCAAAAAGAGCATATTCAAGCATTAATTATTACCCCAACGAGGGAGTTAGCTTTACAAATTACAAATGAAATTAAGAAAATGGTTAAAGAAACAGAAGAG
Source organism: Halanaerobiales bacterium (assembly GCA_023128035.1). The sequence goes on from JAGMES010000002.1 coordinate 22,156, forward strand.
ATAAAAGTACTCGCTGTCTATGGTGGACAAGATGTCGAACGACAGATGAAAAGACTTAAAGGCCCTAGACATATCGTAATTGCTACACCAGGGAGACTTCTAGATCACATACGTCGAGGTACAATTAGTCTTTCTAAAATATCCAAGCTTGTACTAGATGAAGCAGATGAAATATTGCGTCGTGGATTCTTAGAAGAGTTGGAGGATATTGTACGTAAAATTCCATCCAATCGACAAACTATGCTATTCTCTGCAACAATGCCAGATCAGGTAAAGATGTTAGGGAAAAAATATATGAATAAGCCAGTAGATATACGTGTTAAAGGGACACAGGTTACTTTAGAAGAGATCAAACAATTAGTAGTAGAAGTAACTGACGCAAATAAAGAGAAAATCTTATTTAATCTAATTGATGAACAACGTCCATATTTAGCTATGATCTTTTGTCGAACAAAACAAAAAGTGATGTCACTTAATTTAGCATTACAACAAAACGGCTACGACTCTGATGAAATTCATGGTGATTTATCTCAAAACAAAAGAGAACAAGTCATGAAACGTTTTCGTCAGGCTAAATTTCAAATTTTAGTGGCAACTGATGTGGCAGCTAGGGGATTGGATGTAGAAGGTATTACCCATGTATTTAATTATGATATTCCTCATGATGTAGATAGTTATATACATCGTATCGGTCGTACTGGCCGCGCTGGAGAAAAGGGAGTTGCCATTACCTTAGTGCAAAATAAGGATATGGAAAGATTAGATAGAATTGAACGTGGAATCAAAAAAGCTATAAAAACAGCGAATGATGAGACAAGTTCTTATGAAAAGACTGGGTTTAAAAAGTCAGAGGGTTATCAGAAGAAAAAGCAGGAACAGCGAAAAAGAGGTAAGGATACCTCTAAAGGAAAGCACCGAAATCAGAAGGCTGCTCATAAAAAGAGTGATAGTCGATCTAGTCGGGGTAAGTCTAAGCTAAAAAAGCGTAGAGGAAGATAACATTTTTTAAGCATCCTTTTCAAATGAAAAATTGACTTATGCCTATTGTGTACTTATGAGTGAATGGCGTTCATGAGTACATGATAGGCTATTTCTATGGAAATATTTTGATTTAGATGAAGGAATTCATCTGTTTCAAGATGAATTATATTTAAGAAAAATACTACATATAAATTATAACTAATCTAAGTAAGGAAGGTGTATATTATGCTAATAAGACGATTACTTTTTCTATTTATCACAATTACACATTTGTTAGCAACATTAATGTGGAAAGATTGGCTGTATTTTAATCATGGAAGAGAGATCGCTTCAGTTTATTGGATAATCATTTGTTTGGAATTTATGGTTTCAATTATAATACTATGGCCCTCATTAATGAAAGAAGAAAAATTCAACTTGTTCATTGCAAAGTTGAGAAAGTATTTAAACTCATATTATAATTCCTAATTATTCATTTAAAAACTCATATTTTTTCGAAAAATATGGAACAAAAGATTGAATTTAGCATCTAAAATTGTTAGAATGTAAATGTTGAGTATTTATACTGCAATTCAATCATTAATAAAGGAGGCCAAATTTATGAAGAAATCAGTATTTATTCTAATGTTAGTAACAACGCTAATATTAACAACTGGAGGAATATGTTTAGCAGGAGGTATGTTCACAATTGAAATACCATACAATGTACTTCCACCAGATCGCATTTACGCTGAAACTTTACTGAATTTAGGTTCAAGGTATGAAGAAATGGGCTGGTATTCTGAAGAAATAATGCGTTCAATTTTATCACAGGTTGACAATGTCTTACGTGAGTATAGAAATATAAGAAGTTTTGAAGATTATCAAGAAATTTTTGGAGAAAGACTTCTTCAAAGAAATTTTAATGGTAATTTTGCAAAACTTTCAGAAGTTTATGATAGGGCTATAGCCTGTGAAGACCAGGAGAAATATCAGGAATCATTTGCTGCATGGCATGAATTCCAAAGACTGCTTAACGATTTATACTACACAAATTATGACTATTATGAACCTGATAGATATTGGGGTGAGGATTTATACGCAGGTGATGAATATGATGATTACCAAGACAAACCTCGAGAGATACATTTGGATGGTTATTTATTTAGAGATTATGCTAGATATGAGAATTTACTATATAGTATAGATGAATATCTATATAGCGAAGGATTGAAAATAGAAAAGGCTAATTATGATGAATTAAATAACATATCAACAAAAACAATGGATTTGATTCATCAGGCAGATGAGTCATGGGAAGAACTTATTGCTTTGTTAGAAAAGGTAATTTGTAAAAATTATGATTATCCAGAGTCCTATGAAAATAATCCTAATGTATATGATTATCATAAAGCTTCTGATACAAATAACGATACAACTGCTGATACAATTACAGATACTGATACAGAAACTGAACAACTCGATAGAAAAACTGCTGAGGAAAATAATGATACTGGATATATGTTACATTTAGAAGGAGATTACGAGGGTGCAATCGAAGCTTTTGAGACAGCTTTATCTTATGACTATACTTATTTTCTGCCCTATTATAATTATGCGCGGACAATTTGCGTTATGATGAGTGAAGATAATGATGACTTTGATTTCTATGAAGCTGGAATTATAGAACTTTTATATATAGTTAATGAATTAAATCCTGGATATGTTAAAAATATAGAAAATGATTCTGCTTTTGATGTAATGAAAAAAGATTTTATCTATTACATGCTTTTAGGATATACTATTGACAATACTGAAAATGTGAAGACTATTTTACAGGAATTAGATTGGTATATTGAAGACCCACTTCAAGAACATCATCCATATTTAGGTGGAGCGACATTTGATGAAAATGGAATGGTAACACTATGGTATTATCCAATTAATTTTTATCAACTTTTTGAGTATGAACTTCATAAATTCCAAGGAAAATATGAAGTAAATGGAAATAAAATTACTATATATTTAAATGAAAAGATGTTGCGGAGAAGAACATATGATGATATTAGAACCAATGATTCAGAATATGAAGAAGTTAACATTTTGCACGGGTACTTAGATGAAGATGGAAGTGTGATAATTGATATCTTTGAATACCCATTATTATATCAATATAAACAATTTGGTAGTTAATCAAAAAGCCTGTGGATTTTCCACAGGCTTTTTGATTATGCAAAATTAATATTTGAATTGTGCATAATCGATTTTATTATTCCAATAAAGAGGGGATTTGAAAAAATAAAAGAATATTTAATTTAACGACATTTCAGAAGGCGAAGTTCCTCACCTCTATAGGTGGGAGTTCAAATCTACTTCTGAAGTTGTTGAACTTAAGAAAGAATAACGTAGTTATTATTTCGATTTTAAGCACATATTGGGGAGGAAATATACCTACTCCCAGAGCTTTATGCAATTGTGAAGTATGCAAAAAAGCCAGGGAATTTGGTGAACCATATAAAAGAAATAGTAGTTCCTTATATATCAATGACATTAATGGGTTAATTGATTACCCAGAAGATATTACAGAATGGATTAGAAAAAATAAGGTAAAGAAGACTCTGTTTACTCACATTGAAGAAATAGAGATATAGTTATAGGGATAAATTATTTTTAACAAAACCTAAAAATAAAGGAGAGAAAAACTATGGATATTGAAAAGATAAGGGAATATTTTTTAAGTAAACCCGGTGTTGTTGAGGAGCAGCCATTTAATCAACCCGTTCCAGTATTTAAAGTTGGAGGTAAGATGTTTAGTTTAATTAATATACACGAACCGGATCGGACAAGTATAAATTTAAAGCACTACAAAGAAGAAAATTATGAACTACGTGAAGTTTATGACGAGATAGTTCCAGGATATCATATGAACAAAGCTCATTGGAATACAGTATATTTAGATGGAAACTTAGAGGAAGAATTTGTTAAGTGTCTAATTGCTACTTCCTATGATTTAGTTTTTAAATCATTATCAAAAAGCAAACAAAAAGAAATTTTGGTAACTAATCAAGAGGTATAGAATTAGATATTAGATATATCTAAAAAGCCCCAAATGCTATGATGTTATTTCTATATTTGCAAAGGAAAATGACGGTGTGATCACAAATTGTAAAGTTGATGTTGGAGATATGTATTTATCAAGGGTACCGATTAAAGTAAGGGGGTTCATCTTTTTAAACTAATGTTTTTACCCAATCAGCATTAACAAAACTGTACAATAAGTCTAGACAAATTTGTTTGTGCGATAAAAGACTTTTATAACCCAGGTCATGAGGTTTTGAAATAGGATATGTACTATTATTGTGGGACATTATTCTGTCTCCTTTTTTATCATAAAAAAGAAGACGAAAAGTAATAAATGTAGAATTCTTAAATGTGGCTTTATGACTATAAGCATTAATTAAGTTTGTAAGTGAAAGAAAAAGATATAAAAAAATTAAAATAAGAAGAGGAATTAAACTAATGAAAAAAATAGGATTAAAGGAATTAAATAAATATTTATCAACAAAAACTGAAAAAGAGTTGAAGGAAGAAATAAAGGCATTATTCAAAGTATTTCCAGACGTAAAGGAATACTATCAAATAAAAGCTAATCCAGAAAATGAAATAGCAATTTTAGAAAAATATCGAAAAATTATCGAAAATGAATTTTGGCCTGTTAGAGGTGAGTCAAAACTAAGATATTCCGTGATGAAAAAGGCTATTACTGATTTTAAGAAGATTTCAAAAACGCCAGAAAATATTGCTGATTTAATGATTTCGCGTGTTGAAAATGGTGTTGATTTTACTAATAAATATGGGGATATGGATCTTAAGTTTTATAATAATATCCTTGGCATATATAGTGCTACGTTAGCTTATATAGAAGCTAATGATTTGCAAATCAAATTTAAAGATAGATGTAAGAAGGTGGTAGAGAACAGCCAAGGAATAGCTTGGGCTTTTCCTGAGGAAATGGAAATTGTTTATTATGAAGTTTTTTATGATTTAGAAGAGGAGGAAGATGAATTTTAACCAGTGATTTAAATGCCACCACTAAGCGATTTAATTCAGCACGGTGGATGTTAGCTGTAATGCCAACCTATATATGAATAAATTCATGCCCGGCTTCCGGCTGTGTGCGTAGAAAATATATTATAAAGAGGTAGATAATCGTGAATGAGATCTTTGATATTTCTTATGAAGAGATTGAAGTTATCAAGAACCTTTGGGAAAAAAACAGACAGTATCATGAGAATAGTTCAGAATACTTTAAGGAATCATACCGTTTTATTAGCTTTGATCAGAGAACCAAAGCTTTCAGTGTATTTAATAAAGAGACTATGAAAATAACTGTCGCAAAAAGTAATGATGACTATATTGGATATTGTATATCAACAATAATTGAAGAGAAGGGAGAGCTTGAATCATTGCATGTTGATGAGACTAGTAGAGGGAATGGAATTGGGAAGAAACTTGTAATTAAACATATAGAATGGATGAAAGAAAAGAATTGTAAAGTGATTGGAGTAACAGTATCTCAGGAGAATGAATCTACGATATGGTTTTATAAGAAGCTTGGATTCTATCCGAATACCTTATATATGCAACTGAAATAGAAGAGCTAGATGTGATTTGGGAAAATGTCTTTGTACCTGTACTCAGAGCGTTTAGCGCTCAGAAGTGATATTGGTGTCTACACTGCATGGGAGTTCGTGCTGGCGAGAGTCGGGCTCTAGAGCAGACCATCATACATTTCAAAGACTAAGACACAGAAATAAGAGAGGGGGAAGATTTTATGAGAAAATATTTAAATGTGGATAGATTGGAGTTTGCAGTTACATATCGCTGCAATTCAAATTGTGAGCATTGTAATGTTAAACATAAAAAGAAAATGAACAAGCCAATTGATAAGTATCTAGCTGTGGAGATTGTAAATAAGATTAGTAAAAAATATCATCCTCAATCAATAATGACTTTTGGTGGGGAACCTTTGTTACATCCTGAAATTGTATGTGCTATTCATAATGAAGCAAAGAAAACTGGTATTCCCAAAAGACAGGTGATAACAAATGGGTACTGGTCTAATGATAAGGACAAGGTTAGTGAAATTGTTAAACTATTAAAAGTAGCAGGTGTAAACAATATACTTGTTTCTGTAGATGCATTTCATAAGGAATATATTCCACTTGATATAGTTAAAAATACAGTAGAGACTTTAATTAAAGAGGGTTTTGAAGTAATAAAATGGAATCCTTGTTGGGTGGTAAATGAGAATCATAATAATCAGTACAACATAGTGACTAAAAATATCCTAAAAGAACTCGATAGCCTACAAATAGAATCTGCAAGTGGAAATATTGTATGTCCAGAAGGTTCTGCAATAGAAAATTTAAGCACATATATTCCAGTTAAACAGTATTTACCTAAGGGTAGATGTGAGGAAATGCCTTACACAGATCCTTTAGATTCAATAACGAGTATTAGTATTGAACCAAATGGAGATGTAAAAATTTGTAGAGGTTTTAGTATTGGTAATGTCTTCAAAGCTGATATCATAGATATTTTGGAGAATTATAATCCATATGCGAATCCAGAGATGAGAATTATTTTGGAAAAAGGAATAGAAGGTTTAATGGAATTGGGAAAGAAAAGTGGTATTAAACCATTAGTAGAAGACTATTATTCAATATGCCAAATGTGTATTTCGATTAGAGGGCAGCTAAAAGGAAATGAATATTTTTTGTCATAAGGGAGTGGAATTAATGAAACGAATTATTGCATTTCATGAGATGTTAGGCGGAGTATTAGGAGTATTGCTGTTCATATTTTTCGTACCATTTAGAAGCTTCTTTTTGGGACCTGTAATATTGATAATTAATATTATAATGCTTTCTTTATATGTTTTATCTTTTTGTGCAGGTTTTTTAATGTGGAAGGGAAAAAAATCAGGAATACTTTTATCTCTTATTATTCAAGTGTTTCAAATCCCGCAATTCATTATAAACGGCTATACATATTTATTTATATGTGGATCTATGTTAAGTATAAATATTGAATATTTTACATCTCACTATGGTTTTAATTTTAATGTACATCTAGGTAGCTTGTATCATATTAATCTTATGTCTGGACAAACTTCATTACTACTTGGAATTAATGTTATTGCTCTTGTTATATTTATGTATCTGCTAAAACAACGTAAAGCGTTATCGAAACATCAGACTTTTGATAAACAGTTAGATATACAAAATGAGAATAATGAGTTTGGTGCGGAACAATCTTCTTGATATATCATCATTTAGTTGTACATATCTGGATAATGAACGATAAAAATGAATATTTAATTCAAAAAAGAGCAGACCATCTAAAATTGTTACCAGGTATTTGGGCAGCAGCAAGTGGTGCTGCTATAAAAGGTGAAGAGAGTAAAACTGCTGCAATTAGAGAAGTCAAAGAAGAATTGGGTATTAAGCCTTGCGCAAACAAGATGAAAAAGATTAAAAGAATTAAAGGAAGGGGACAATAATGAATCTGTTAAAGATAGATAGTTTAACAGAAAACCAAATTAATAACATTTTCAAACTGGCTGAAAACCTAAAGTTACATGGCAAAGTAAATTACTTAAAAGAAAAAACGTTTTTACTATTTTTTCCCGAAACTAGTATAAGAACAAAAATTACATTTGAAAAGGGCATAAAAGATTTAGGTGGTAATTGTATTTTGTTTCCTCCTGAAACACTTGATAAGCGAGAAAAAATCGAAGACGTTGCAAAGTATATAGAAAATTGGGTTGATGGAATCATTATTAGACATCCAGAGTATTCTAAACTTGAAGAAATGGCTAAGTATTGTTCAATACCAGTAATTAATGCTATGACAAGTACTAATCATCCTTGTGAAATATTATCTGACATATTATCTGACATATATTCTATCAGCCAGATTAAAAAGAACTTGCTTTATGTACAACAGGCAATAATTCTATATTGTATTGGAATTAAGGAATTATAGTTATGGGGATGAATTATGGAGTAGCTGGGCGTTAAATCAGAAGGGTGGTATTAACTTGAATTTAAAGACAAAAGAGGAGTTCTCAATTAAGGGTAGTGACGGTATGAATGTCTTTGTACATTGTTGGAATAAAGTAGCAGAACCGCGAGCTGTTGTCCAGATTTTTCATGGAATGGCCGAACATGCTGCACGTTATGAGAGATTTGCCAAATATTTAAATAGTGAGGGCTTTATTGTGTACGCCAATGATCACCGGGGACACGGAAGAACAGCAGGCAGTGTTGAAGAGTTAGGTTATATTGGTCAAGACGGTTTTAATATGATTGTAGAAGATGAATATATTATCACCGAGTTAATTCAGGAGAAACATCAAGGATTACCCATTATTGTATTTGGTCATAGTTTTGGTTCGTTTATTGCTCAGGAGTATATCATTAATTATGGAAAAGAGATAGTAGGAGTAGTTCTGTGTGGTTCGGCCGCCAAATTGGGAATCGAGGTACACGCTGGAAAAATGATTGCTGGTCTTGAAAAGATTATTTTTGGTGAACGGAAAAAGAGTAAACTCCTGGACTTTTTAAGTTTTGGTAGCTATAATAAACGGATAAAAAATAATACATGCCGTTTTGACTGGTTAAGTACCGATGTAGATGAAGTAAAAAAATACGAAGAAGATCCATATAGTGGGACACTGTTTACTGTTGGATTTTTCTATTATTTTTTACAGGGTTTATCTAAACTTTATAAAAAAGATCGCTTAGCAAAGATACCAAAAGATCTTCCAATATTTATTATCGCCGGTGATCAAGACCCGGTAGGGAATTATGGGAGATTAGTAAAAAAACTATACTCTATCTATCAAGAAACGGGAATTCATGATGTAAAGATGCGACTTTACCCAGGAGGACGGCATGAATTGTTGAATGAGGTGAATCGAGACGAGGTTGCATTGCATCTATTAACTTGGTTCAATGAAATTACTTAGCCCTATTGCTAGTGATAAACGCGTGTCACTATTTTTAACAGATAATGGAATTCAAGCTATTCAATATAATTTTTTCATTTGAGTTTGTCGAGTGAATCATCAACTGTAATCAAATAACATACATAAAAAGCGAATACTACCAAAAAAATTATCTAACGACACTACTTAACTATAGAAGTTTAAAAAATTCTATAGGTGTTTTTTTATAATACATAAAAAATAATGGTATTATTTAAAATATTTCAGCAATGTAGAGATTAAATTCAACGGCACAACTTGAATTATTTATAAGATTATGGTATAATCAGATTGAACTTTCGAGTTATAAAATGGTAATAAAAAAACGTTATAATATATTGCTAAATTTTATAGAAAAGCAGTAATTATTAACAACAGAAAGGAGATAATGCGCTTTTCTGGAATTATATTATTATATTTATGACTAAGAAATTATTTGGAGGTAAATTATGAAAAAGAAAAACTTGATAATCTGGCTGGTTATTTTAGTGGGTATGATGTTGGGATGTTTTGGATTTGCAATTGGAATTTTTAAACAGGTTGATTCTTATACAGAAAAAGTGCCTGCTAAAGAAAAGTTGATTTTGAAAAATTATAAAGGTAAAGTAACTTTAGAACCTACTCAAGGTGATGAACTTGTTTTTATCATTGAGAAAGAAGTTCGAGGAGATATTAAAACTAAAATAAACGAAATTTTAGACGAAGTCAACGTTATCTTTGAAGAGGATGAAGATACGGTTATGGTGACTATAGATCGACCTGATCAATTGCCTTTAGGGGTTAGTGAAACAGTGATAAACTTTAGAATTCAAGTACCTGAATCTATTGTTCGCTATATTGATATTGATACAAGGTTTGCGCGAGTTGTTGTAAATGATCTGAGTGGTGAATTGAAAGTTAGGACAAGAAATTATCCTATCTTAATCACTAATTTTAAAGGCAATCTTTATGCTAAGACCAATAATCAATCAATAACATTAGAAAATGTTTCAGGTTATGCAGAGATAGAAACAAAAATTGCATCTATAATAATTAAAGAGTTTGCTGGAAGTATAAAGGCTAAGACAACTAATAACCCAATTCATTTTTCTTCAACAAAAGAATTAGAAAACGTCTATTTAGAAACTAAAATCTCCAATATTTATTATGAAAGTATGATTAAGCCTGATGGTACATATCGGATGAAAACCTCAAATGGTAAGATAGTGTTTTCAATTCCAGAGAATAGTAAAATTAATTTGCATGCTCATGTAAGTAATGGTTCAATTAAATGTTCATTACCTTTGAAAGAAACATTTTTTAATGACAAAGAAAACTTAGTAGGAATTATCAATGGTGAAGGTGCAGAAGTTGATCTGATTGGAATTCATTGTAGTATTTATATACAAAAATGGGAGGAATAAGGGTAATGACTGATATTATGATTAGTCTACAAAAAGTAGTCGCACAAAAGTGCACAATACCATATATAGTACTGAAATGGGCGGGTTCAGTACTATATATGGTATTGTGAGTTCTTGAACGACTAAAATACTTTTGTGGTCGAATCATATTAATAATAAAATTTTTATAAAGGGGTTATCATATGGCAAAAAAATTAAAAATCTCAAAAGAAGATGTACAGGATATTTTGGCTTTAAGTCCTTTACAGGAAGGGATGTTGTATCATTATTTAAAAAGGCCAGAAAGCGATCAATACTTTGTTCAATTATGTTTAAACCTCACTGGTTCAATAAATAATGATATATTTAAGAAAGCCTGGAATTATGTTGTTCAGACTAATGAGATGCTACGGACTGTTTTTATGTGGGAAACATTCAAAAATCCTATACAGGTTGTCTTAAAAAAACGTGATGTTGAGATTCAAGAATATGATTTTTCTGATATCGAAAATATAGCAGCGAGAACTAAAAGATTAAATCAAGTAAAAGAGAAAGATAAAAACAATAAATTTCAATTAGAATCAGGCTCGTTATTTAGGATTATATTATGCAAGCTTTCTCAGAATAATTATGAGATGATAATAAGTTATCATCACATTGTTTATGATGGTTGGAGCAACGGAATTGTTTTAAAAGAATTTTTTGCAGTTTATGACCAATTTGCTAAAGGTCAAACTTCCTTAAAAATCACTAAAAATAGCTATAAGGAATTTTTAAAATGGGTACATAATCAAAATCAGAACCAACAGGCTCAATACTGGCGAGAATATTTACAAGATTTTGATTCAAAAACTGAATTACCCACATATCTTAAAAAAGAATCTGAGATTATTATTGCAGAAAATTATCTGCTTAATTTTCCGCATGATTTGACTATGCGATTAAAAGAATTTGTGAAACAACAAAAAATTACTTTGAGCGCACTTTTCTACGCAAGTTGGGCAATATTTTTAGAAAGATTTAATAACAAAGAAGATGTAGTTTTTGGAGTAACTGTTTCAGGCAGACCAACTGATGTTGAGAAAATTGAAGAGATGGTTGGGCTATTTATCAATACCTTACCACTTCGTGCCAAGCCAAATGGTTCGTTAATTTTAGAAAATTTTCTCCAGGATATATCTAAGGCACTTAAAGAACAACAAAATTATCAATGCACTCCATTAGTTGAAATCAAATCATATAGTGAAATTGATGCTCAAAGTGCGTTATTTGATTCTATTTTAGTGGTAGAAAATTATCCATTAGATCAAAAGGTGAATTCTAAAGAGAGTGCATTAACACTTAAATCTTATTCGATTTCAGAAATGACTAATTTTGATTTGACAGTGGCTATAAATGTATTTGAAAAGATTGAAGTAAACTTTAGTTATAATAGAGACCTCTTCACTAAAGAAATGATCGGAAACTATGCAAATTATTTTGTGAATATTCTCAGTGAAATTATTGAGAATCCTAAGCTTCAAATTTCTCAGATTAAGATGATTTCGAAAGAAGAAGAAAATCTTTTGTTATCAGGATTTAATAATACCAGTGTAGAGTATGATCAAACAAAAACTATTCAACAATGGTTTGAGGAACAAGTTGAAAAAACACCTGAAAATATAGCTGTTATTTTTGACGAAAAAGAATTAACTTATCGTGAATTAAATAAAAAAGCCAACCAGCTTGCTAGAGTGTTACGCAAAAAAGGTGTTCAAAGAGATGATTTAGTCGCAATTATTGCAGAGCGTTCTCTTGAGATGATTATTGGAATTATAGGTATTTTAAAAGCTGGAGGAGCCTATTTACCGATAGCTGCTGAATATCCCGAAAAGAGAATTGCATACATGTTAGAAGATAGCAAAACTAAGATAGTATTGACCCAAAAGAATTTAATCAAAAAACTAGATTTTCGTGGAGAAATCATTTGTTTAAACGATGTACAAACATCTGATGATAATAATTTGGAAATTATTAATTATTCAAAAGATTTAGCATATGAAATCTATACATCTGGTTCAACTGGAAAACCAAAGGGTGTATTGATTGAACATAAGAGCATACTTAATTATATTCATTGGAGAAAACATGCTTATAACTATACTTCAGAGGATATAACTTTACAGTTAATTTCATTTTCATTTGATGGTTTTGGTTCTAATTTATATTCGAGTTTATTATCTGGAGGTACATTTATTCTTCCAAAGGATAATCTGGACTATTATGCAATCAAAGATTTGATTAGAGAGAAAAAGATTACTAATATGAGTATTGTACCATCTATGTATCAAAGCATTCTTGAAGTTGCTGACTCTACTGATTTATCATCATTAAGATTTATTGTATTGGCGGGAGAAGCTGCCAAAAAAGATTTGTTAGAGCTAAGCGAAGAAAAAAAACTGAATATTCAGTTTTGTAATGAATATGGGCCAACAGAAAACAGTGTAACAACGACATCTTTATTAAATATGGATGTTTCCAATATAAGTTTAATTGGCAAGCCGATTTATAATAATCGAGTTTATATTTTGAATAAATATAATAATCTGTTACCATTAACGGCTGCTGGAGAGTTATGTATTTCAGGGGTTGGATTGGCTAGAGGATATCATAATAACTCCGAATTAACAGAAGAGAAGTTTGTTAAGAATCCGTTTGTTGATAATCCTTTTGGGATTATCTTGGAAGAAAGGATGTATAGAACTGGTGATTTAGCTCAATGGTGTGCTGATGGGAATATTAAGTTTTTAGGTCGAATTGATCATCAAGTTAAGATTAGAGGATACAGAATTGAGTTAGGTGAGATTGAAAATCAGTTGGTAGAACATGAAGAGATTGAAAAGGTAGTTGTAATAGATAGAGAAGATATAAACCATGATAAATATCTTTGTGCATACTTTGTTTCAGAAAATGATGTAAAAGTAAATAACTTACGTGAGTATTTAGGAAAAGTCTTACCTGATTATATGGTTCCTAAGTATTTTGTGAAGTTAGATCAAATTCTGTTAACTACTAATGGAAAAATAAATAAAAAAAGCTTACCAATTCCTGATATAGCAATAGGTGGGCTGAATGAATATATTGAACCATCTAATGAAATAGAAGAAAAATTAGTAGATATCTGGAAAGAGATTTTAGGTGTAAATAGTGTAGGTATTAATGATAACTTTTTTGAATTGGGAGGACATTCGTTAAAAGTTACATCTTTTGTTTCGAGGGTATATAAAGAATTTGATATAAAAATTCCGTTACAATTGGTTTTCGATTCCCCAACTATTAAAAAGCTTGCAGAATATATTAGCAATGCGAAAAAGAGCTTATATAAAGCTATTCAACCTGTAGAGGAGAGAGAATACTATCTAGTAATGAACTATCCAACATCATCAGCTCAAAAGAGATTATTGATTTTAAATCAGCTAGATGATAATTCAACAAATTATAATACACCGGGTGCAATGCTGATTAAAGGAAATTTAAATCTGGAACGTTTTGAAAACACTTTCAAGGCATTGATAAAAAGACATGAATCATTGCGGACATCTTTTGAATATGTGAATGCTGAAGCAGTTCAACGGATTCATAAAGATGTTGATATTGCTTTTAAGATAGATTATTTTAAGGCAAAAGAAGCTGATATTGAGAAATGTATCGAAAAATTTGTGAAGCCTTTTGATTTACGAAAAGCACCTTTATTAAGGGTCGCGCTTGTAAAATTAGAAAATCAGCATTTGCTTTTGTTTGATATGCATCATATTATCTCAGATGGGACTTCGATGGGTGTGTTTGTTAGAGATTTTGTTGATCTTTATAGAGGGAAGTCATTAGATGAACTCAGAATTCAGTACAAAGATTTTGCGATCTGGCAAAATGAATTATTACAATCAGACCAGATTAAAGAACAAGAGAAGTATTGGTTAGAATGTTTTGATTTTGGAAATGAGATTTCTCAAAGTAATCTTCCTACTGATTATCTCAGACCTTTATTAAGAAATTTTGAAGGAGAGGTACTTCATTTCAGGATTGGAAAAGAACGAAAAGAAAAGTTAGATCAGATGGTTTCTGATCAAGGTGTCACGTTATATATGACTTTATTGGCCTTTTTTAACATAATGCTGTCAAATTTTAACACAACAAACAGGATACTAGTGGGTACGCCAATAACTGGAAGGGAATATCCAGATCTTGAATCAATTATTGGAATGTTTGTAAATACATTAGTAATGAAAAATGAGCCATCAGGTAGTAAGACATTTAGAGAATTTTTAGTAGAGGTAAAAGAAAATGCTCTAAAAGCTTATGCTAATCAAGATTATCAATTTGAGATGTTAGTTGATAAATTAGATCTAGCAAGAGATATGAGCAAAAATCCTCTTTTTGATACGATGTTTATTCTACAAAATACCCATTTATCAGAGATTCAATTAGAAGATCTTACTTTTACGCCTTATGAAATAAAAAATAAGATTTCAAAATTTGATCTTTCCTTAAATGCAGTAGAAGTAGAAGATGATATTCTTTTTGACTTTGAGTTTTGTACTAAGCTATTTAAAAGAGAGACAATTGAAAGATTAGCTAATTACTATAAAAACATTTGGGATGTTGTATTAGAAAACCCGGAAGTTAAAATTTCAGAAATTGAAATGATCTCTGAAAATGAAAAGTACAAATTATTATATCAGTTTAATGATACAACTATGGAGGAATCTAAAGTTAAATTGCTTCATCAGTTATTTGAAGAGCAGGTGGATAAAACTCCAGCTAATATAGCTGTAACTTTTGCAGATACGCAAATGACTTATCGAGAATTAAATCAAAGAGCTAATCAGTTAGCTAGATTATTGATTGAAAAGGGAATTCAAAAAGATGATATTGTTGGATTATTGATTGAACGCTCGATTGAGATGATTGTTGGTATTATGGGAGTTTTAAAAGCAGGTGGAGCTTATTTGCCGATAGATCCAACTTATCCAGAAGACAGAATCCAGTATATGTTAAATGATAGTAATGTACAGATTGTATTAACACAATCTCATTTTGAAGATGAGAGAATGTATTCTAATGATTCCTCAAATTTAGAAAATGTTGTTAAACCAGATGATTTAGCATATGTAATTTATACTTCTGGTTCCACAGGTAAGCCTAAAGGGGTTATGATTGAACATCTAAATGTGGTAAATACGATTTATTGGCGAAAAAATGAGTATTATTTAAATGCTGATGATCGGGTTCTTCAATTATTTTCCTACTCGTTTGATGGATTTGTGACAAGTTTCTTTACACCGATTGTATCAGGAGCGGAAGTTATTTTATTAAATGAAGATGATGCTAAAGATGTTCTTGCTATCAAAGAAGTGATCGTAACTAAGAAAGTGACTCATTTTATAGCTGTACCTTCACTGTATTCTGCAATTTTAGAATGTATCTTAGCTAAAGAAGCGAAGAGTTTAAGAATTATAACACTGGCTGGTGAAAAAGTGCCAAAAAAATTAATCGTTGAATCAAGAAAACTAAACCCAGATTTGGAACTTGTTAATGAATATGGGCCAACCGAAAACAGTGTCGCAACCACAATTTTAAGAAATATGCAACTAGAAGAGAAAGTAACAATAGGCTCACCAGTTGCTAATACTCGTGTTTATATTCTAAACTCTTATCAAAAACTACTTCCGATAAATGTCCCGGGTGAGATTTGTATATCTGGTGGCGGTCTTTCAAGAGGATACCTAAATAGAGCTGATTTAACAAAGGAAAAATTTATAGATCATCCATTTATACCAGGAGAGAGAATTTATAAAACGGGCGATTTGGCAAGATGGCTTCCAAACGGAAAGATTGAATTTTTAGGCAGGATAGATCATCAGGTCAAGATTAGAGGTTTTAGAATCGAAATTGAAGAGATAGAAGCACAATTATTAAAACATAAAGATGTTCAAGAAGTTATTGTAATAGATAAAGAGGATGATCAAAATAATCAATATTTGGCGGCCTATATTGTGGCAGGGTGTGAGATAGGTGTTGATGAATTGAGAGAGTTTCTGGCACATAGTTTGCCAAACTATATGATACCAACTTATTTTACACAATTAGAGAAGATGCCTTTGACTCCTAATGGTAAAATTGACCGAAAAGCATTGCCAGAGCCTACTCAAAGTTGTGAGCGAGAATATGTTGCTCCAGAAAATGATGTAGAAGAAAAATTAGCTGTAATCTGGAGTGATGTTTTGGGTGTTCAAAAGGTCGGTGTATATGATAATTTCTTTGATTTGGGAGGTCATTCATTAAAAGCCACATTCCTTATTGCTAAAGTGTACAAATTTTTTGGTGTTGAACTTTCATTGAAAGAAATCTTTAAAACTACAATTTTGAGAGAACAGGCATTATTGATAACTAATACTGAGAAGAAGAAGTATTTATCTATTGATAAATTAGCAGAAAATGATTCTTATCCTCCAGGATGTTATCCTGTATCATCAGCACAGATGAGATTATATATTCTCGATCAATTAGATGAAGATAGTACAACCTATAATATGCCAGGAGCTTTTAGAATCGAAGGAAACCTTAATCAAGAAAGTTTAGAAAATGTTTTTAAGGAATTAATCAATCGTCATGAGTCTTTGAGAACATCTTTTGTGACTATAGATGGTGAGGTTTACCAAAAAGTCCATCAGGATGTGGATTTTAATATTTGTTATCTTAAAGCTTCTGAAAATAAATTAGAAGAATTAATCGAAGATTTTATAAAACCTTTTGATTTGAGCAAAGCTCCTCTTTTACGTGTGGGAGTACTCAAATCAGGAGATCAGCAAATATTAATTATAGACTTACATCATATCATTTCAGATGGATTTTCGATGGGTATAATCTTTAAAGAGTTTAGCCACTTGTATGAGAATCTAAAATTACCCGAACTAAAAATTCAATACAAAGATTTTGCGGTTTGGCAAAATAGATTCTTACTATCTGATGAGATGATTAAACAACAAACTTACTGGTTAGAGAGATTTAATGAGGAGATTCCACTTCTAAGTCTACCTACAGATTTTGTTAGACCTCCGATAAAGAGTTTTATTGGAGATAGAATTATTTTTGAAGCAGATAATAATTTGAGAAAACAATTAAAAAAATTAGAGTCTTCAAATCAAACTACCTTATATATTGTTTTATTAGCTTCTTATTCGATTTTGCTTTCTAAATATGCAGGACAAAATGAGGTTATCTTAGGTAGTCCACTTGCTGGTAGACAGCATGTGGATTTAGAAAATGTTGTCGGTATGTTTGTTAATACATTGGCGATGAGAAATAAAATCACGGGAGATCAAACATTTATTGAGTTTTTAGAACAAGTAAAAGAAGATACTTTTAAAGCATTTGAAAATCAAGATTATCAATTTGAAATGCTGGTAGATCAGCTTAATTTATCAAAAAACATGAGTCGAACTCCAGTTTTTGATGTAATGTTCGCTTTACAGAATGGAACAGATGTAGAGTTACAGATGCAGGATTTTAAATTAGTTCCTTATGATTTTGATTTTAAAGTTGCTAAGTTTGATCTGACATTAAATGCTTTAGAAATTGATGGCAAAATACGATTTGATTTAGAATATTGTACAAAGTTATTTAAGAGAGTGACAATTGAACAGATGGCAGAACATTTTCTTAAAATCTTACGTGAAGTAACCGTTAATCCTGAACAAAAAATTTCTGAGATAGAACTTCTATTAGAAGATGAAAAACAGAAATTACTTTGTGAATTTAATAAAACTGAGGTTAGTTACCCGGAAGAAAAAACTATTTGTCAATTTTTTGAAGAACAGGTAGAGAAAAACCCAGATAATATTGCAGTGAAATTTGAAGACAAACACCTAACCTATCGTGAACTAAATGCAAAGGCAAATCAACTTGCAAGGAAATTGCGAAATAAGGGGGTTAGTCAAAATAAGGTGGTAGGAATTCAAGCAAATCGTTCTCTTAAGATGCTGGTAGGTGTATTAGCAATTGTTAAAGCTGGAGGATGTTATTTGCCAATAGATGTTGATTATCCTGAGAGTAGGGTAAAATTCATGATTGAAGACTCAAATGTACACATCCTTGTGATAGAAAAGGAGATCATGGAAAGTCTTTCGTTTGCGAAAGAGATTATTAATCTTGGTGATGAAGGATTGTATAGTGGTGATGATTCTAATCTTGAACTTATTAATCAGCCTAATGATTTGATCTATATTATTTATACCTCTGGTTCTACCGGTCAACCAAAAGGAGTTATGATTGAACATAAGAATGTTAATCGTTTAATCTCAAATTCAAATATGTTAATTATTAATGAAGATGAGCGGATAATGCAAACAGGGTCTTTGGCGTTTGATGCATCTACCTTTGAAATCTGGGGTTCGTTACTAAATGGTGCTACACTTTATCTGATCTCTAAAGATGATCAATTGTCAGCAGATAAATTTGGAAAAAAACTGAAAGATAATCAGATTAGTATGATCTGGCTTACTGCTCCATTTTTTAATCAACTGGTCGAAGAGGATTTATCTATCTTTTCTGAGTTGAAGACTTTAATTGTGGGTGGAGATGCATTATCAGTAAAACATATTAATCTGGTACGAACAAAATATCCTAATCTGACTATTATCAATGGTTATGGGCCAACCGAAAGCACAACATTTACAACTTATTTTAAGATTGACAAAGAGTATCAAGAAAATATTCCATTAGGATATCCCGTTTCAAATACTCAAGTCTATATCTTAGATGAAAATAATCAGTTACAACCAGTTGGAGTTCCTGGAGAGTTAGTTATCTCTGGAGATGGATTGGCAAGAGGTTATTTAAATCGACCAGAATTGACAAAAGAAAAATTTGTACAAAACCCATTCGTGCCAGGGGAGAGAATGTATAAAACAGGAGATTTAGCAAGATGGCGTAGAGATGGAAAACTAGAATTCTTAGGTAGAATCGACCATCAGGTTAAAATAAGAGGTTTTAGAATCGAAATTGGTGAAATCGAGACATATTTATTAAGACATTCTGAGATAAAAGAAACAGTAGTTGTTGTTAAAGTTGATGATAATGATAATAAATATTTGGTGGCATATTTTGTATCTGATAGAGAAATATCTGTTTCTGAAATAAGAACATATATGAAAGAAGAATTACCAAATTATATGATTCCATCCCATTTTGTACAGTTAGAGAAATTACCATTAACCTCAAATGGCAAGGTAAATCGAAAAGTTCTACCTGATGTAGATGGAAATATCAAGGTTGGAACTGATTATGTGGCACCTACAAATGAAATCGAAATAAAATTAGCAGAAATATGGTCAGATATTTTGAATATTGACAGGATTGGAGTAAATGATAATTTCTTTGAATTAGGTGGACATTCTTTAAAAGCTACTACTCTCAGTTCAAGAATAAGTAAAGAATTTAAGGTTGCGATTACTTTACAAAGGATTTTTAAAGAGCCAACGATTAGAGAACTTGCAGCATATATTTTAGAAGAAGAAAAGAGTATTTATAAGAGAATTGAACCTATAGAAGAAAGAGAATATTATCCTATTTCATCAGCACAAAAGAGAATGTTTGTAATTAATCAATTTGAAAATCAGACTACAGGATATAACATACCCGGGATGATGTTTATTGAAGGAAAGTTTAATCGTGACCGATTTGAAGAAGCTTTCTCAAAGGTTATCGAGCGACATGAATCTTTACGAACTTCCTTTGAATCATTAAATGGAGAAATTGTTCAAATAGTTCATCAAGATGTTGATTTTGAAATAACTTATCTTACAGCAAATGAAAATGAATTGGAAAAGATAGCATTTGATTTTATTAAACCTTTTGATTTAACTCAAGCACCTTTAATCAGGGTAGGGGTTTTAACAATTAAAGAATGTCATTTGCTGATGATAGATATGCATCATATCATTTCTGATGGTACTTCAATGGGAGTTTTGAGTAAAGATTTTATTAAGTTTTATAATGGAATCGAAGTTCCAAAACTTAGAGTTCAGTACAAGGATTTTGCAAACTGGCAAAATGAATTTTTCATCGAACATATTCAAAAACAGGAAGAATACTGGTTAGAACGCCTAACAGAGATATCAGTATTAGATTTACCAACAGATAATCAAAGACCAGCTGAGATGAGCTATGAAGGTGAACGCATTAATTTTACACTTAACGATGAGTTAACAAAACAATTAAAAGAATTAGCTAAGCGAACTGGCGCAACTCTCTATATGGTACTTTTAGCAATCTATAATGTTTTCTTGCACAAATACACAGCTCAAGAGGATATTATCATTGGTTCACCAATTGCTGGTAGAAATCATGCTGATTTGGAAGATATGATCGGAATGTTTGTGAATACATTAGCTTTGAGAAATTATCCAATCAAAGATAAAGTATTTAAAGAATTTTTGGTAGAAGTCAAAGCTGATACTTTAGAGACCTTTGAAAATCAGGATTATCCATTTGAAATGTTAGTAGATAAATTGGATTTGGAAAGAGATTTAAGTCGAAATCCGATATTTGATACCTTGTTTGTAATGCAAAATATCAATCAGATTGAGGCAGAGATCGGTGATTTAAGATTGATTCCATTTGAGTTTGATAATAAAATATCTAAATTTGATCTTTCATTGAATGTTTCCGAAAGAGATAAAGAATTAGAAATGGGATTTGAGTATCGTACTAAATTATTTAAAGAAGAAACAATCAAAAGAATGGCGGGTCATTTGATCAATATCATTAAACAGGTTGTTAGTAATCCAGAAATAACTTTAAAAGAGATTGAGATCATTTCACAAGAAGAGAAAGAAGAGATATTGACACACTTTATTGGCAAAAATATAGATTATCCGAAAGATAAAACAATCTCCGAGCTATTTGAAATGCAGGTAGAACGTTCAAAAGATCAGATTGCAGTTGTGTATGAAGATCAAAGATTGACTTATCGTGAGCTAAATGAAAAATCGAATCAATTGGCTAGAGTATTAAGAGAAAAAGGTGTCACTAAAGACCAGATTGTAGCGATTATGTCAGAACGTTCTTTGGAGATGATCATAGGTGTGATGGCAATTGTCAAAGCAGGTGGTGCATATTTACCGATTGATCTAGATTATCCTGAGGAAAGAGTAAGTTATATGCTGAAAGATACAGATGCAAAGATATTATTAACCCAGTCTGATTTGATAGGTCAGTCCTATATTACCGATGAACAAATAGATCTTTCAGATCAAAACCTTTATACCGGAGAGTGTAGCAATCTTGAACAGATCAATCAATCAAATGATTTAATTTATATCATCTATACATCTGGTTCTACTGGCAACCCAAAAGGGGTTATGATCAAACACATAAATGTAAATCGCCTAATCTCAAATTCAAATATGTTGCAGATCAATCAAAATGATCGGATTTTACAGACTGGCTCATTAGCTTTTGATGCTTCTACCTTTGAAATTTGGGGAGCATTGTTAAATGGAGCAGGTTTGTATCTGACTAAAAAAGAGAATATTTTATCACCTGAACGATTTGAGGTGAAGATGAAAGAATATCAGATTACAAAAATCTGGCTAACAGCACCACTCTTTAATCAATTATTAGAATCAAATCCAGCTATATTTGACGAATTGGAGACATTGTATGTTGGAGGAGATGCATTGTCACCTAAACATATTAATGATGTTAGAAAAATGCATAAAAACTTAAGGGTAGTGAATGGTTATGGGCCAACCGAGAGTACGACATTTACAACCTTCTTCAATATTGACAAAGAATATACCAATATCCCAATAGGAATACCAGTTTCTAATACTAAGGTCTATATTTTGGATAGCTCTAATAAAGTACAACCTATCGGAGTTCCTGGTGAGTTATGTATAACTGGTGATGGATTGGCTAGAGGTTATTTGAATCAACCCGAGTTGACAAAGGAAAAATTCGTCGAAAATCCGCTAACTTCTGAATTGATGTATCGAACAGGTGACCTGGTAAGATGGTTACCAAATCGAAATATAGAGTTTATTGGTAGGATAGACCAACAGGTTAAGATTAGAGGATTTAGAATTGAGTTAGGTGAGATTGAAAACTATCTTTTAACTCATGAAATGATCAAAGACACTATAGTAATAGATCGCAAAGATACTAATGACAATAAATATTTGTGTGCTTACTTTGTAGCAGAGGTTGAACTATCGGTTGGGGAGTTACGCTCCTATCTTAAAAAAGAATTGCCTGATTATATGATTCCATCATACTTTGTACAACTCGAAAAATTACCATTAACATCAAATGGTAAGGTTAATCGTAGAGCTTTACCCGAACCTGAGGGTAATTTGATTACAGATGTGTACGTAGCTCCACGCAATGAAGTTGAGGAAACTTTGGCGGAGATTTTCTCTAAAGTTTTGGGAGTAAAACAAGTTGGAATTGATGATAATTACTTCGATCTTGGGGGAGATTCAATTAAAGCAATCAAGATTGTGGCAGATGCTAATCAGGCAAATCTAAATATTTCGGTAAAAGATCTCTTTAAGTATAAAACAATTTCTGAGTTATTAGATAATGTCGATTATGCTAAGAAGAGTAAAGAAATTTCACAAGAAGAAGTAGAAGGTGAAGTCTTATTGACTCCAATTCAACAATGGTTTTTTGATAAGAAATTGAGCCATCCACATTATTGGAATCAGAATAATCTATTCAAACTTAGAGATGATGTCAATTTAGAATTGTTAGAAAAGGTATTTAAGAAAATTATTGAACATCATGATGCTCTAAGAATGGGATATAAATTTGCAGAAGATAAAGTTTTACAGATTAATCGTAGAAATGATGAGATTGATTTTAAACTACAAATGGTAGATTTGAGTGACGAGTGTTATCAAATTCAAAGTGAGCAGATCAAAAATATTTCTGAAGAGATTCAAGCAAAATTGAATCTAGAGACTGATTTTTTGATTCAAGGAGTGATCTTTGATCTTGGGGAAAATGGAAAACGATTGTTTATCTCTATTCATCATCTGGTTATTGATGGAGTTTCGTGGAGAATTTTGTTAGAAGATATTGAATTTCTTTATAACTCTAATTTAGAGATGGAGTTACCCTTGAAAACCACATCTTATAAGGACTGGAGTAGAAAGTTAGTAGAGTTTGCTGAAAGGGAAGTTCTGAACATTGATTATTGGGAACAGATTGATCATACAAATATTCCATCTTTATCTATAACAAAAGTTGAAGAAAATCGTTTGAAAGATCATGACCGTAAATTATTTGAGTTAGATAAAGACAGGACAGATGAGTTGTTAACTAAGATTAATTGGGCTTATAATACTGAGATTAATGATATTTTGCTTACTGCTTTGACTCTTGCTTTATCAGAATCTACTAATACTGAGCATGTTTTTATTCTCTTAGAAGGTCATGGCAGGGAAGAGATGATTGAGGATGTGGTTATCACTAGAACAATTGGATGGTTTACGAGCATCTATCCAATATGTTTGAAAAAGGAAGATACTTTGGAGAAAACAATTGTTGAGGTGAAAGATCAGTTGCATCGATTGCCAAATAAAGGTCTATCTTTTGGAGTAGCAAGATATTTACAGAGAAATACAAGGTTACAAACTCTAAATCCGGAAATATCATTCAATTATCTTGGACAGATGGATGGAATAGTTAGTATGGATACTGAACAATCAGAAGATGTAGGTTTGTTGTCAATTGCCGGGGAAGAGGCTTGCTCTTGTATTCAGGGTGATAATCTTCATGCAACTTTATTAGATATTACAGGTATGGTGGTTAACGGAAAATTGCAGATGGGCTTTAACTATAATCATCGTTATATAACAGAGGAATGGATGGATGAATTTGTATCAAATTATCAAGAGAATCTGATTGAAGTTATCGAACATTGTTTAAGAAAAGATGAGCAAAGATTTACAGTATCAGACTTAGATATGGAAGACATTTGGGATGACGAAGATCTTGAAATGATTTCTGATCTGTATGATTTATAGTTATAGTTATAGTTATATTTTTGAAGGTAGGAGGTTGAATAATTTTGGATAAGAATAAGATTGTAAAACTCGGGCCATTAACCCCTATGCAGAATGGTATGTTATTTTACAGCCTTTTAGATGGACAAAGTACCAACTATTATGAACAGATGTGTATTTATTTAGATGGTGATATCGACTTAGATTATCTTAAAAAGGCTTGGCAGATGGTTATAGATCGACATGAGGTATTTAGAACTAATTTTGTTTGGAAACAGGTTAAACAACCGGCTCAGCTTGTTTTAAAATCGAAAACTGCCGAGATTTATGAATATGATATCTCAGATTTAGAAAATGCTGAACAGCAAAATTTCATTTTACAATTTAAGAAAGAAGATTTAGAGAAGAGATTTGATTTTGAAAAGGGAAAACTAAATCGTCTTACTTTTATCAAATTATCACAAAAGAAAGTTTTTGTTTGCTGGACATTCCACCACATCCTTCTTGATGGGTGGAGTTGTCCGCTTGTATTGCAAGATTTTTTTGGTATCTATAATTGTTTAAAACATAAACTCCCTTTGCCAAAAGCACCAGCAGCGCAGTTTTCAGATTATCTAAAATGGTTAAGAACTAAAAATATGAAAACTGCTTTAAAATTCTGGTCAAACTATTTAAAAGATTTTGAGGAATCTACCCAATTACCATATGATTATAGAACAAAACAAAGTGAGATTATTAAGGAATCTTTGTTAAAAGAGATTGAATTTGACCAGCAAAAGACTAAAACAATTTATCAGTTTTGCAAAGATCATAATATAACTATAAATGCTTTGATTCAAACTGCTTGGGGATTAATGCTTCAAAAGTATAATTATACTGATCAAAGCTGTTTTGGAATGACAGTTTCAGGAAGACCAGGAGATTTACAAAATGTTCAAGAAATTGTTGGAATATTTATTAATACTATTCCGGTTTTAGTTAAAACAGAAGAAACTGACACAGTAAGAGAATTGTTAGAAAAAGTTAATAGCGATCTGGTTAATATAAGAGATTATGAATACGTATCCCTGGCAGATATTCAGCAAAATGTGGATCATGTTGAATCATTATTTGATTCTTTAGTCGTCTTTGAAAATTATATGGGAAGTTCATCAAAGGGTATGACTAATCAAGATTTTACTATTGAATTTGACTCAGTTTATGAATTGAGTAATTATGATTTTGTGATTACTGTAGGAGCTGACGAAAAAATTGTCATAAAATTAACATATAATAAAGAACTATTTAATCAAGATACTATCGCAAGAATTGGAAATTCCCTGACTTTATTAATCGATACTTTGATTGAAAAACCAGAACAACTTGTTAAAGAAATCTCAATCGTATCAGAAGAAGAGAAAAAAAGAATTTTAAATGAATTTAATAATAGCAAAGTAGAATATCCTAATGATAAAAATATTCAGCAATTTTTTGAAGAACAAGTTTCTAAATCTCCGTCTGCTACTGCTTTAATCTATGATAATCAAAAAATGACTTATGAAGAGTTAAATTATAAATCAAACCAACTTGCAAGATTGCTCCGAAATAAAGGTGTAAAACCTAATCAAATAGTAGGGATCGTGATTGATCGTTCATTTGAAATGATGATTGGAATTTTAGGTATTTTAAAAGCAGGTGGAGCGTATTTACCAATTGATCCTAATTATCCTATAGATAGAATCATGTATATGCTGGAAAATAGCCAAACAGAAATTTTATTAACAGAAAAAGATGTCATGGAAGAGATTAAGTTTGTAGGCGAGATGATAGATATTAAAAATAAAGTTTCTTATAATCAGGATGGTTGCAATCTAGAATTGGTTAATCAGCCAAATGATCTTTTATATATCATCTATACATCTGGTTCAACGGGTAAACCAAAAGGTGTTATGATTGAACACCGCAATGTAGTTAGATTGTTATTTAATGATAAATTTCAATTTGATTTTTCAGAAAAAGATATTTGGACAATGTTCCACTCCTTCTGTTTTGATTTTTCGGTGTGGGAGATGTATGGAGCTTTATTATATGGCGGAAAATTAGTAATTATTCCAAAGGTTGTAGCTCAAGATACCAAAAAATATTTGCAAGTTTTGAAGGCTCAAAAAGTAACTGTTTTAAACCAGACCCCGACATCTTTTGATAATTTATCTAAAGAAGAGATGAGTTGTCCTGATAGTGAGCTTAAGATTAGGTATGTGATTTTTGGTGGAGAAGCGTTAAAGCCAATTATGCTAAAAGATTGGCATGAGAAATATCCTGAGACTAAGCTTATAAATATGTTTGGAATCACCGAAACAACTGTTCATGTAACTTATAAAGAGATTGGTGAATATGAGATTCAAAATAATATAAGTAATATTGGAAAACCAATTCCTACTTTGACAACTTATATTTTTGACTCACATCAAAAACTGGTTCCAATAGGTGTTCCTGGTGAGATTTGTGTAGGTGGTGCAGGAGTTGCACGAGGTTATTTGAATCGTTTTGAACTGACTAATGAAAAATTTATTGAGAATCCTTATAAATCTGGAGAAAAAATTTATCGCTCAGGTGACTTAGCCAAATGGTTGCCATCTGGAGATATGGAGTATATGGGCAGGATTGATTTTCAGGTTAAGATTAGAGGATATCGAATTGAAATTGGTGAGATTGAAAATCAGTTATTGCGTCAAAAAATAAAAACTGATTCTGGAGAGATTGAAGTCAAAAATGCTGTTGTTATTCCGAATAAAGATTCTTCTAACCTAATTGGATATTTAGTTATAACTGGTGAAGTTTCAGTTGAAACTGTTAAGCAACAAATTGCGAAGTTTTTGCCTGATTATATGATTCCTCATCATTTTGTCTTATTAGATGAAATGCCTTTAACTCCAAATGGTAAGATTGATCGCAAAGCATTGAAAGAATTTGCTGGTGATATCAGAGTCGCTACAGAGTATGTACCTGCGCAAAATGAGTTAGAAGAAAAAATCGCTGAAATTTGGTGTGATGTTTTAAAAGTCAATAAAGCAGGGATGAATGATAACTTCTTTGAACTTGGAGGTCACTCACTAAAGGCAACACAGGTTATATCAAGAATTTTGAAAGAAGCTAAAGTAGAGGTTCCTTTACGTCAACTTTTTGTATCACCAACTATTAAAGAATTGGTCAAATATATTGAGAAAGCTGAGCAGAGTGTTTATTCTTCGATTGAACCTGCAAAATTAAGAGACTATTATCCAGTTTCGTCAGCGCAAAAGCGATTATTTGTGTTAAATGAATTAGAAAATAATACTTCCTACAATATGCCAGATGTTATGCTTATTGAGGGAGATTTGGATTTTGAGCATATTGAAAAGGTATTTTTAGAATTAATTAAACGCCATGAATCTTTTAGAACATCATTTGAAATGATCAATGGTGAGGTTATTCAGAGAATTCATAGTGATATTCAGTTTAAAATTCAACATATGGAAGCTAGTGAAGAAGGACTTTCTAAGATTATTAAAGAATTTATCAGACCATTTGATTTAAGTAAAGCACCATTATTGCGAGTTGGACTTATTAAAATGAAAGAAAAGTATGCACTTTTAACTGATGTACACCATATTATCTCTGATGGAATCTCTACAAATATCTTAGTTAGTGAGTTTCTTCAACTTTATGCAAAGAATAATTTACCTAATTTAAAATTGCAATATAAAGATTATGCTGTTTGGGAAAGAGAGTTTATGGCTTCAGAAAAAATGCTTAAACAGGAGAATTACTGGTTAGAATTATTTAAAGATGAGATTCCTGTTTTGGAGCTACCAACTTTAAATCCACGACCAGCGATTATGAGCTTTGAAGGTGATACTTATAACTTTAAGTTAAATAAAGATTTGACAGTTAAGCTTAACCAACTGATTAATGATACTGGACTTACGCTGTATATGGCATTGTTAGTAGCATATCATTTGATGTTATCTAAATATTCGGGCCAGCCCGACATAGTAATCGGTTCACCAGTAGCTGGAAGAAGACACCCTGATTTAGAAAATGTAATCGGCATGTTCGTAAATACACTAGCTTTACGAAATACTTATCAAAAGAATCAAACTATAGCACAATTTTTAGAAGAAGTCAAAGAGAATACGATCAAAGCTTTTGAAAATCAAGATTATCAATTCGAGATGCTTGTAGACGGGCTACAATTACGCAGAGATTTGAGCCGTAACCCACTTTTTGATGTGATGTTTGTTTTGCAAAATATTAATGATGTTGAAGTTTCGTTAGAAGATGTTCGCTTTACACAATACCACTTTGAAAATAAGGTGGCGAAATTTGATTTAACACTGATAGCATTTGAAACAGAAGATGAGATTTTGATGAATCTCGAATACAGTACCCACCTATTTTCAAGAGAAACTATTGAAAAGATGGCAGTACATCTGATAAACATAATTTCTGAGATAGTGAAATCATCAGATAGTAAGATATCTGAGCTAAAAATGATTTCGGAAGAAGAAAAAAATGCACTTATCTATGAGTTTAATCAAACTGCTACAGATTACCCTAAAGATAAGACTGTTCAAATGCTCTTTGAAGAACAGGCGGCAAGAATACCTGATCAGATTGCGATTTGTTTTGATGAAGATTCTCTGACATATGGAGAATTAAATCAAAAAGCAAATCAACTGGCAAGAATATTAAGAAAACAGGGTGTAAAATCTGATGAGCTTGTAGCGATTATGGTTGATAGATCATTTGAGATGATTATTGGGATTTTGAGTGTTTTAAAAGCAGGTGGTGCATATGTTCCAATTGATCCAGAATATCCAATGAGTCGGATTCAGTTTATGTTAGAAGATTGTAATGCAAAGTTTTTACTGAATAAGTCAGAGCTTTTAATGACTAAAAGTCCTCTTTGTGAAGAAGTTTATTTCTTGGGAAATATTATTACTTTGGATGATCAAAAACATTATACTGGAGATGATTCAAACCTTGAAAATATTAACCAATCTGATGATTTAGCTTATGTGATTTATACATCAGGATCAACAGGAAAACCAAAAGGAGTTATGATTCAACATAGAGGTTTAACTAATTATATTTGTTGGGGTCAAAAGGTCTATATACAGGGTGAAAAGTGTGATTTTCCACTTTATTCGTCTCTATCTTTTGATTTAACAGTTACCTCAATCTATCTGCCTTTGACAACTGGAAATAAACTGTTGATATATGGTAAAGAAGATAAGGAACTATTGATTACTAAAATCATCAAAGAAAACAAAGTACAGATTATTAAGCTAACTCCTGCTCATTTAGAAATCATTAGAAATTTAGATGTGTCTGATTCTAAAATTAAGAGAATGATTGTGGGAGGGGAAGAGCTTAAAAGAGAGTTGGCTTTAGATATTTATGAAAAGTTTAATGGTAGTATCGAGATATACAATGAATATGGTCCAACAGAAACAGTAGTTGGTTGTATGATTTATAAATTTGACCCTCAGAATGATCAAAGAATTTCTGTGGCAATCGGTGTACCTGCTGATAATGTTCAGATTTATATTTTGGATAATAATCTTAATCCAACTTCTCAAGGTGTTCATGGAGAAATCTATATTTCGGGTGATGGTGTGGCCAGAGGATATTTGAATCGACCTGAATTGACAGTAGAAAGATTTATAGCAAATCCATTTATTGATAATCCTTCTGGGATTATCTTAGGAGAGAGGATGTACAAGACAGGTGATTTAGCTCGTCAACTTCCTAGTGGTAATCTAGAATTTTTGGGAAGAATAGATCATCAGGTCAAGATTCGGGGATTTAGAATAGAATTAGGTGAGATTGAGACTGCTATTTTAAATCATGATCAAATTGATAAAGCAGTTGTTATAGATCATAATGATGATAATGGAAATAAATATCTGTGTGCATATATTGTAGACAAAAGTGAGTTATCTGTTTTAGAGTTAAGAGAATATTTGGCTAAAAAGTTACCAGATTATATGATACCTACATACTTTATAACTCTAGAAGATTTACCACTTACTCCAAATGGTAAAGTGAATCGCAAAGCATTAGTCAAACCAGATGGAACTAATCAATCAGTGAAGGAATATGTTGCACCACGGAGTGAAGTTGAAGAAAAACTAGTAACAATTTGGGGAGAAGTATTAGCTGTTGATAAGATAGGCGTTTATGATAACTTCTTCGAACTTGGAGGACATTCTATCAAGGCAACACAGATTATCTCCTTGATTCATAAAGAGTTTAATGTAGAGATAGGTTTACGAGATCTCTTTTTTGAACCAACCATAGTGGGATTAGTGAAGTTGATTCAAATGAGTAAAACTTCTATCTTTAATGATATTGAAATATTACCAGTTCAAGATCATTATAATCTTTCTTATACTCAGGAAAGATTGTGGATTATTAATCAATTAGAATCAAATAGTGTAGCATATAATATGCCAGGATGGTTTGTGCTCAATGAAAGAGTTAATGAAAAATTAATCGAAAAAGTTTTCCAAAAATTAATTGAAAGACATGAAAGCCTTAGAACACACTTTGATGTGATAGATGGTGAGGCTGTACAGATTATTCAAAAAGAGGTTTCATGGAAATTAGATTTTGTTGATCTTTCAGGGTTTAGTTCAGAAGAAAAGGTTGGGAAAAGAGCAGAGATTTACAATGCAGAAGTTAATCAAACTTTCAATTTGAGAGTCGCACCATTATTTAGAGTAAAATTATTAAAAATGAATGATAATGAATATCAGGTTATCTTTGTAATGCATCATATTATCACAGATGGATGGTCTATGGAGATTTTGAAAGAAGAGTTTATGCTCTATTATGAAGCTTACAAAGGAAATCAAGAATTAGAACTTCAACCAATCAATGTCCAATATAAGGATTTTGCAGCTTTCCAGAATCGTCTTATTAATGATTCTGAAAAAATGAAGCCTGCTAAAGAATATTGGAGTAAACAGCTTGTAGGTGAATTACCGATTCCGAATTTGCCATTTGATTATACTCCTTCTGTTATCAAAGATCGTAGAAGTGGCAGTTATCGTTTTGTACTTTCAGAAGATATTAAGGAAAAATTAAATCTAGTAGCACGCGAACATGATTCTACTCTCTTTATGGTTTTATTTGCTGGTTTGAATCTATTTCTCTTCAATCTAACTGGTCAAAAAGATAATATGATTGGTATTCCTGTAGCTGGAAGAGAACATGAGAATTTACGAAAAATTATTGGCTTTTTTGTTAATACTCTCATTCTTAGAAATCAGATTGAAGATGAAGATAATTTTACTCGATTATTAGGGAGAATTCAAAGAAATACTTTGAAAGCATATGAATTCCAGAACTATCCATTAGAGTTGATCTTAGATGAATTAAAGATAAAATATCCGAAGATTTCAGTATTTTTCAATATGCTTAATGCAACCGATCAAACAAATGAGTTTATTGAAGATTTTGAAGCAAAACACTTAGATCAGTCAGATGAGACAAAGTTTGATCTTACATGTTATGTTATTGAATATGCTAATGGGATAGAGGTTATTTGTATGTATCAGAAAGCATTATTTGATCAAGGTACAATTGAGAATATGATGGGTAAATATAATAAATTGCTAGTATCAATTGCACAAACACCAGATAAACCTATAAAAGAGTATAATAAAGTCGAGAAAAAGAGAAAAATCTGGTTTTAAATGTCGTTAAGTTTTGAGGAGGAGGAGTTAAATATGATAGCAAATCTTTTTCAGGAGAGAATTAAGCATTATCCCAACAAAATTGCGGTCAAAACAAAAGAACGTGAACTGACTTTTGATATGCTAAATAAACTAGCAAATAAAGTAGCCAATCAAACATTAGAAATAACTCAGGCATTGACTAATGAACAGAACGTAGTTGGTTTATTGTTTGAACATGGAATAGATATGATCACTGGTACTCTTGGAGCGGTTAAAGCGGGAACAATTTATGTCCCGCTTGACCCTAAATACCCAAAAGAGCGTTTGGATTATATTTTAGAAGATTCTAATATTAATCTACTAATAACTAATAATCTTAATTATCAATTTGCAGAACAATTAGTCTCAAAGTTAGATAGTTCGGTGACAATCTTAAATATTGATCAGATTGATGAAATTGTGACGGATGATGATCTAAATTGTGCTATCTCGGGTGATCAAATTGCCTATATTTTATATACATCTGGCTCTACAGGTAGACCAAAAGGTGTTATCCAATCTTATGAAAATATTATCCATTTTGCAGAAAGTTATATAGAAACTTTATCATTAACAAAAGATGATTGTTTGAGTTTATTCTCTGTATTTAGTCATGATGCTGCAATCTTAGATATCTATACAGGTCTACTCTCAGGGGCGACTTTGTTTCCTTTAAATATTAAAGATCAGATTGCTCTGAATGAGATTAGTGAGTGGTTGGTTCAAGAAAAAATTACAGTCTGGCATTCTGTTCCTACTGTTTATAGATATTTTCTAAAGAGTTTTAGTGGAAGAGAAGAACAATTTCCAAACTTGCGTTATATTGTATTAGGTGGAGAACAGGTAGTTGAAAATGATATTAATATGTTCCAAAAATTATTTGGTTCAAAAACCAGATTGATCAATCTCTATGGTCAATCCGAATCTACCTTTAACTCTGCATTTATGATTGATACATCGACTCCAGTCAAAAAAGTTACGTTAGGACAAACTATTAAAGATACCGAGATATTTTTGATTGATGAAAATGGGGAAGAAGTATCTGATTTGCAGATTGGCGAGATTATCATAGCAAGTGATCATGTTGCATTGGGGTATTGGAAAGACCCTGAAAAGACAAAAAAATCATTTGCTAAACACCCCGAATTGGGAAGATTATATCGCACAGGAGATTTGGGGAGAGTTTTATCTGATGGAAGTATTGAGTTTGTAGGTCGAAAGGACTTTCAGGTAAAAATCAGAGGTTATCGGGTTGAGTTAGGTG
This sequence comes from Halanaerobiales bacterium, assembly GCA_023128035.1. The sequence continues at coordinate 55,608 of JAGMES010000002.1, forward strand.
AAATTGAAAGTCAGTTAATGGATAACTCTGAGATAAAAGAAGCTGTTGTAGTTTCGAAAAGAGATCAAGAAGGCAATAGTTATCTTAGTTCTTTTGTGGTTTTGAAAAATGAAATATCGTTCACAAAACTAAAGCAATATCTGGCTCAACGTTTGCCTGATTACATGGTTCCTATATATTTTGTAAAGCTAGATAAGTTACCCACTACCCCAACAGGGAAAGTAGATCGAAAACAATTATTAGAAATGGAAATTGACTTTAATTTAGAGGAGTGTGAATATATAGCACCTTCTAATGATATAGAAAAGAGATTAGAAAAAATTTGGTCAGAGATTTTAAATGTTGAAAAGATCGGGGTTAAGCATAATTTCTTTGATCTTGGTGGTCATTCACTAAAAGCTACAGCACTTGTTTCTAAAGTTTATAAAGAGTTTAATGTGGAGCTTCCTTTAAGAGTGATTTTTGATCAACCCACCATATTAGAATTGGCTCAATTTATTGCAAATTCTAAAGAGAGTAAATATACTGCTATTCATGCAATAGAAGAGAAAGAATTTTATCCTGTTTCTTCTGCTCAAAGAAGAATATTTATTGTTAATCAGTTTAAAAATACTGGTATTGGTTATAACATGCCAGGTGTCTTCAAAATCAAAGGTGAGATTGATAAAGAAAAACTTACCAATGCTTTTCGCGCTTTGATCAAAAGACACGAATCATTAAGAACATCATTTGAAATGGTTAATGGTGAAGTTGTTCAGAAAATTCATCCAGAGGTTGATTTTGAGATCACAAATCTAGACGGAGATGATAATGAAATTCTAGCTATAGTCAAAGATTTTATTCAACCATTTGACTTAACAAAAGCTCCATTACTGAGAGTTAGCCTTATAAATTCCAAAGATGAAAACTATCTCATCTTTGACATGCATCATATTATTGCAGATGGTACATCTATGGGAATTTTGATCAATGATTTTATAATGCTTTATACGGAAGCTGAATTACCAGAACTGAGAATACAATATAAAGACTTTGCTAAGTGGCAAGATAAATTTTTCGAGTCAGATGCCATGTTAGAACAGGAAAACTACTGGTTGGAAAAATTTTCTGATGAAATTCCTGTCTTAAATATGTCAACTGATTACCCAAGACCTTCTGTGATGGAGTTTGCAGGTGGAAGAGTGAATTTTGCGATTGGAAAAGATTTAATTGATCAGTTAAAAACCCTAAGTAAAGAATATGGTGCAACTTTATTTATGACTTTATTGGCAGCGTATAATGTTTTATTATCAAAATACTCTAATCAAGAAGATATTATTGTGGGTACACCAATTGCGGGCAGACCGCATGTTGATTTAGAGAAGATAATTGGCATGTTTGTAAATACTCTCCCTTTGAGAAATCAACTGAGTAAAGAGAGAACTTTTGTTGAATTTTTGCAAGATGTAAAAGAGAATGCATTGAGAGCTTATGAAAATCAAGATTATCAATTTGAAATGTTGGTAGATAAACTGGATTTAAAACGAGATATGAGTAGGAATCCTTTATTTGATGTAATATTTGTACTTCAAAATATGGATCAGCTAAAGAGTAATGAAAAAGAGTTGGCTTTACAGATTGAGCCATATGAGTTTGAAAAGCAAGCTGCCAAGTTTGATCTAACTTTAGGTGGGTTTGAAGCATCAGATGGATTTGGGTTTTATCTAGAATATCGAAATAAATTATTTAGCATTGACACAATTAAAGCTATGTCAAAACATTTTGTTAATATTTTGAGTACAATTGCAGAAAAACCTGAGACTAAAATATTTGAGATTGAGATGATTTCTCAAGAAGAAAAACAGCATTTTTTGTTTGATTTATATGCTAACACGGTTCACAGTTCAGATCAAAAAACTATTGTCCAAATTTTTGAGGAACAAGTGATTAAAACACCGGGTAGAATTGCTCTAACTTTTGAAGGGCAAACTATGACATATAAGAAGTTAAATGAGAAAGCTAATCAGTTAGCGCGATTACTCCGTCAAAAAGGTGTTACTAGAGAACAGATAGTTGGAATCATGGTTGAACGTTCTATGGAGATGGTTGTAGGGATAATTGCAATTATAAAAGCAGGTGGAGCGTATTTGCCAATAGAACCTAATTTTCCTAAAGATAGAATTGAGTACATGTTAGAAAATAGTCAAACAGAAATTTTAATGACAGAAAAAGATGTCATGGCAGAGATTACGTTTAAGGGTGAGATGATAGATATAAAAGATAAAGCTTTATATAATCAGGATGGTTCTAATCTAGAATTGATTAATCAGCCAAATGATCTTTTATATGTCATTTATACATCTGGTTCAACAGGTAAGCCAAAAGGTGTTATGATTGAACATTTCAATGTAGTTAGATTGTTTTTTACTGATAATTTTCAATATGATGTATCAGAACAAGATATTTGGATAATGTTTCACTCATTCTGCTTTGATGTATCTGTATGGGAAATGTATGGAGCATTATTGTTTGGTGGGAAATTAGTTATTATTCCAAAGATTGTAGCTCAAGATCCAAAACAATTTTTACAAGTGATGAAGGCTCAAAAGGTTACTATTTTAAGTCAGACACCAACAGCTTTTTATAACATATCTAAAGAAGAGATGAATTGTCCTGATAGTGAACTTAAGATTAGGTATATTATTTTCGCGGGAGAATCGTTAAAGCCGATTATGCTAAAAGAATGGCATGAGAAATATCCTTTGGTTAAGCTTATAAATATGTATGGAATCACTGAAACAACTGTTTATATTACTTATAAAGAGATTGATGAAATAGAGATTCAAAATAATATTAGTAATATAGGAAAACCAATACCTACATGGACAACTTATATTTTTGATTCACAGCAAAAATTGGTTCCAATTGGTGTTACTGGTGAGATTTGTATAGGTGGTGCAGGAGTTTCTAGAGGTTATTTGAATCGTTTGGAACTGACTAATGAAAAATTTATTGAGAATCCTTATATACCTGGAGACAGAATATATCGTTCAGGTGATTTAGCCAAATGGTTGCCATCTGGAGATATGGAGTATTTGGGTAGGATTGATTTTCAGGTTCAGATTAGGGGATTTCGGGTTGAGTTAGGAGAGATTGAAAGCAGGTTGCTGGCGCATGTTGATATAAATGATGTAGTGGTGATTGATCTAACTGATGCTAGTGGTTTGAAATATTTAGTGGCATATCTGATTTCTCAGAGAGAATTAGCTGTTTCTGAGTTGCGAAATTATTTAGGGCAGAACTTACCTGATTATATGATTCCATCTTTCTTTGTACGTTTAGAAGAGATGCCAATTACATCAAACGGAAAAGTTAATCGTCGGGCCTTGCCTGAACCTAAGGATTATATTAAAACTGGTATAGAATATGTTGCTCCAACTAATGATTTAGAAAAAAGAATGGCTGATATCTGGGTTGAAATTTTGGGAGTTGACAGGGTCGGAATCTATGAGAACTTCTTTGAATTAGGAGGGCATTCTTTAAAGGCTACTCAGTTAGCACAAAAGACATATAAAGAATTTGAGGTAGATTTACCACTTAAAGTTATCTTTCAGACTCCTACAATTGGCGAACTTGCTAAATATATCGCGAATGTTGAAAAATCTGTTTGTGATTCGATTGATGTAGTTGGAAAAAGGGAATACTATCCAGTTTCATCAGCTCAAAAGAGACTATTCGCGCTTAGACAGATTGAAGGAGAACAGATAACTTATAATATGCCGAGTGTGTTGAAGGTTGAGGGGCGTTTGGAGCTGGCCCGCTTTGAAGAAGCCATCTTAAAATTAATTGAGCGTCATGAAGCATTACGTACTTCTTTTGAGCTAGTAGACGGAAAAGCAGTTCAGAGAATTCATGATAAAGTTAAGTTTGAATTAACCTATCATGTGATTACCGAAGATCAAATAAAAGATAAGATTAAAGAATTTGTGAGGCCATTTGATTTAAGTCAGGTTCCATTGTTTAGGGTAGCATTATTAGAACTTGAAACTTACCAGATATTAATAGTAGATATGCATCATATCATATCTGATGGAATCTCTGTAAATGTTATGATTAGAGATTTGGTTAATTTATATGCTGAAAAAGAACTTCCAGAGTTAAGAATTCAATACAAAGATTTTGCAATCTGGCAAAATGAATTCTTTGCATCTGAAAAAATCTTAGAACAAGAAGAGTTTTGGTTAGAAACGTTTGCTGGAGAAATTCCGGTATTGGATATACCAATAGATTTTAGTAGACCAGCGGTAATGAGTTTTGAAGGAGATATAGCTAAATTTGAATTGAACGAGAAATTAACAATAGAACTAAACCAATTGGCAAATAAAAAAGGTGTAACATTATATATGCTATTATTAGCTATGTTTAATCTGTTATTAGCCAAATATTCTAATCAGGATGATATCATTATTGGTACACCGATTGCTGGTAGAAAGCACGAAGATCTTGAAAATGTTCTGGGTATGTTTGTAAATACTCTTGTCTTAAGAAATTATCCTACTTCTGATAAAACATTTGTTCAATTTTTGGCAGAAGTAAAAGAAAGAGTTTTGCTGGTATTTGAAAATCAGGATTATCAGTTTGAAATGTTGGTAAATAAATTGAATTTGGAAAGAGAACTTAGTCGTAATCCTTTATTTGATGTGATGTTTTCATTACAAAATGCCAATGAATCAAACCTGTCGATTGAAAATTTGAGTTTTTCATCTTATGAATTTAGTACTCAGATTTCTAAATTTGATCTAACATTGAATGCTTTTGAGACAGCACAAAATATGTGTTTTAATCTTCAATATCGGACTAAGCTTTTCAAAAAAGAAACCATAGAGAGGTTATCAAGAAACTTTACGCAATTAATTGAAACTGTAGTAACAAATCCTGAGTTTAAGATTTCTGAGGTTGAGCTATTAACAATCGAAGAAAAAGAACGGTTATTAGTAGAGTTTAACGATACAAATACGATTTATCCCGAAAAACCTCTTCATCAGATTATTGAAGAACAAGTTGAAAAGGCACCAGATCAAATTGCAGTTATATTTAAAGATAGTCAGTTAACTTATCAGCAGTTAAACGAAAAGGCAAATCAATTGGCAAGAGTACTAAGAAATAAGGGAGTAGAGAATGATCAGATAATTGGCATGATGATAGATCGTTCTGTAGAGATGATGATCGGAATTATAGCAATATTAAAAGCTGGAGGAGCTTATATGCCAATTGATTCCACATATCCAGAAGCTAGAATTAGATATATGCTAGAAGATTCAGAGACTAAAATTATATTAACCCAAGAAGATCTTATTACTCAGTTGGAGTATTATAAAGGAGCATTGATTGATCTTAAAGACTCTAATTTGTATAGTGGTGACACTGCTAATTTAGAAAGCTTTAGCTATCATGATAGTTTGGCCTATGTAATCTATACATCAGGTACTACTGGAAAACCTAAAGGAATTTTAACTTTACAATACAATATATCAAGGGTGGTTAAAGATACAAATTATCTTTATATCAGTAAATCAGATCGTTTATTGCAGTTATCAAATTATGCCTTTGATGGTTCTACTTTTGATATTTATGGAGCATTTTTAAATGGAGCTACATTGGTGATGATTGATAAGGATATTTTGCTAGATCCTATTAAGCTTTCTGATTTTATCAAAAATAATCAGATTACTATCTTTTATGTACCTACCGCTTTATTTAATACATTAATAGATGTAAATATTGAATGTTTCAATAGTGTGAGTAAAGTAGTTTTTGGTGGCGAGAGAGCGTCTGCTCAACACGTGAGAAAGTTATTAAAACACTTAGGTAGAAATCGGATTATACATATATATGGGCCAACTGAAACCACAGCTTTTGCAACATCTTGTCATATTAATGAGCTCAGCGATAGAGTTGACAATGTTCCAATTGGCGGTCCGCTAACCAATACACAACTTTATGTTGTGGATAAATATAATCAACTTCAACCTATTGGAGTAACAGGTGAGTTGTGTATTTCTGGAGGTGGTTTGGCGCGAGGATATTTAAACAGGCCTGATTTAACCGCAGCTAAATTTGTAGAAAATCCATTTGTTCCCGGTGAGAGAATGTATAGATCTGGTGATTTAGCAAGATGGCTTGAAGATGGAAATATAGAATTTATAGGTCGAATTGATCATCAGGTAAAAATCAGAGGTTTTAGAATAGAGTTAGGCGAGATTGAAAGTCAACTTGTGAAACATGAATTAGTCAAAGAAGCGATTGTGATGGATCGGGTTGATGAAAATAAAAATAAATATTTGTGTGCTTACATTACTTCTGAAAGAGATTTATCAGTTGCAGATTTGAGAGAACATCTTTTAACAGAACTTCCTGATTACATGATTCCAGCTCATTTTATTCAATTAGAAGAGATGCCTTTGACATCAAATGGTAAGATAAATCGAAAAGCTTTGCCTGAACCAGAAGGCTTTAGTCGTGTCACTGAATATGTAGCACCAACTAATGAAGTAGAAGAAATTTTAGCAAAGATATGGGGAACCATCCTTGGAGTCGAAAAAGTTGGAATTCAGGATAACTTCTTTGAGTTGGGTGGAGACTCTATCAAAGCAATACAAATTCTCTCAAGAGCGAATCTTGAAGGAATTAATATTTCGGTTAAGGATATCTTTAAGTATAAAACAATTTATGCAATTATCAAAAATGTCGATTATGCACAGCAGAAAAAACAAATATCACAGGCTGAGGTAACAGGTGAGGTTTTACTTACACCAGTTCAACAGTGGTTTTATGAACAAGACTTAAGTCATAAGCATTATTGGAATCAGACTAACTTATTTGCTCTTTCAACAGATGTAGACCTTGATTTATTAGAAAAAGCATTTCAAAAGTTGATAGAACACCATGATGCTTTTAGAATGGTCTATGAAATTAAAGATGAACGGATCTATCAATATAATAGAGGAAAAGAAGAAGTTGATTTTAAATTAGAATTAATTGATTTGACTAAGGAAGAAAACCCAGCGGAGATTTTGCGGATAAAATCAGAAGAAATTCAGGATAATCTGGATCTTTCGAAAGATTTACTGATTAAAGCAGTTGTCTTTGATTTAGGAGAGGCAGGAAAACGACTTCTGATAGCTATTCATCACTTGATTATAGATGGTGTATCTTGGAGAATTCTCTTAGCTGATCTTGAAGCACTAGTAAACTCTGATTTAACTCAAAAACTTCCATTGAAAACAACTTCATTTAAAGACTGGAGTATAAAAATTGATGAATATGCAAAAACCGAAACATTAAAAACTGAATATTGGGAGAAAATTGATTCATCTAACATCCAATCTTTAGTTGAAGATACCCCAGAGGATAATTACCTGAGCGATCAGAAAAGTTTGCATATTTTATTAGATGAAAGAGAAACCGAAAATTTACTTAAAAAAGTAAACTGGGCTTATAATACTGAGATTAATGATATTTTATTAGCTGGTTTGATTAGTTCTGTAAATGAAACCTTTGGATTAGAAGATATTCTAATTGGTATGGAAGGTCATGGACGAGAAGAATTATTTAATGATGTAGACTTATCCAGAACAATTGGTTGGTTTACATGTATTTATCCAGTCTATTTTAAAGCTCAGAATAATATCGAAGAAAGTATCAAATATGCTAAAGAGAGTTTTCGAAAAGTACCAAACAAAGGAATTGATTTTGGACTAGCTAGATATTTGAACAATAATCATAACTTCGATAAATTAAATACAGAAATTTCATTTAACTATCTTGGTCAATTCGATAATATTTTAAATGAGGATAACGAACATGAGGGATTATTAAGAGGTTGTCCTGAAGATTCTGGTAGAAGCATGCACAAAAATAATCGTCATTCTTTCCTAGTTGATGTTGTGGGAATTGTCATAGAAGAAAAACTCCAGTTAACTTTAAGCTATAATGCTAAATATATCAATGATTTAAAAATGGAACAACTAAAAACTGAGTATCAAAATCGTTTGATTGAGATAATTGATCATTGTGTAAATAAGGAAAGCAAGACTTATACGGTATCAGATTTTGGTTTGGAAAATATTGTAGAGATCACTGAGTTTGATTCTATTGTTGGAGAGATGGATTTAAACAAAGAGAAGATTTATCCTTTAACACCTATGCAGGAAGGTATCTTATTTACTAATCTCTTAGATGAGGAAAGTAGAAATTATTATCAACAAGTTGCGTTCTTTATGAAAGGAAATATTAATATTCAGAAATTAATCGAAGCTTGGAGGGGAGTAACTAATCGCTATGATGTTTTAAAGACACGGTTTATTTGGAAAACAATTCAAACTCCTCTACAAATTATTAAAGATAAAGTTGAAGCTGTGATCTATGAACATGATATTTCAGACTTACCTAAATCTGAACAAAAAGAGTTTATCGCGAAATATAAGGAAGAAGATCTTAAGAAAAAATTTGACTTTAATAGTGGTAATCTCAGCAAGCTTTCGTTTATAAAGTTATCAGATGAAGAATGTTTCCTTTGTTGGTCATTTCATCATATTTTACTAGATGGCTGGAGTATTCCAATTATCTTAGGAGATTTTGTACAGTTATATCAAGCATTAAAAGAAGATGAATCTATGCCAATCAGACCAAAGATTCAGTTTACTGATTATTTAGATTGGCTAAAAGAACAAGATCAGTTAAAGGGACTTAAGTTTTGGAAAGAAGTTGTTGAAGATTTTGATGAATTGACTTCTTTACCATATGATCAACCGTCCAAAAAAGGTATCACTACTGGAGAAGTAGCTGAAAGAAAGCTTATTTTGGATGTAGAGAAAACTAAAGAGATTAATAATTTCTGTAAGTTGAACAATATTACTTTTAATGCACTTATTCAAACAGCCTGGGGTGTGTTATTGCAAAAATATAATAATACTACTCAAAGTTGTGCAGGCATGACCGTGTCTGGTAGACCAGCTAGTTTAGAAAATGTAGAGCAGATTGTAGGTATCTTAATTAACACATTGCCAGTTGTTATAAAATCAGAAACAGAAGATACGATAAATGATCTTTTGGTCAAAGTAAATAATAATCTTGTAGAAATTCGCGAGTATGAATATTTGTCACTTGCTGATATTCAAAAGCTAAGTCCGCAGAATGATGAATTATTTGATTCTTTGATCGTGGTGGAGAATTATCCAGTTAGTTCAGCTATAGATGGAAAGAAACTGGATTTTGAAATGCACTTTGAATCTGTTTTTGAATCTGGAAATTATAACTTCTGTATGATTATCTCTAGTAGTGATAGTATCAAGATGAAGATTTTATACAATACTGAACTATTTACAGAAGAGACTGTTAATCGGATTGAAAGACATCTGGTACAAATTCTTGATTTGATGATGGCTGATGTTAATAAACTAGTCAAAGAGATTAGCATTATATCAGATGAAGAAAAGAAGATGTTGTTAGATGAGTTTAATGATTCATCAGTTGATTATCCAAAAGAGAAGACGATTTGTCAATTGTTTGAAGAACAGGTAGAGGAAACACCAGATAATATTGCAGTTCAATTTGAGGACAAATATCTAACCTATCGCGAACTAAACTCTAAGGCAAATCAACTAGCAAGAATATTGCGAAATACAGGGATTAGTCAAAATAAGGTGGTCGGAATTCAAGCAAATCGATCTCTTAAGATGCTGGTAGGAGTATTAGCAATTGTCAAAGCTGGAGGATGTTATCTGCCAATAGATGTTGATTATCCTGAGAGTAGGGTAAAATTCATGATTGAAGACTCAAATGTGCACATCCTTTTGACCGAAAAAGATATCATGGATAGTCTTTCCTTTGCAGGTGAGAAGATTAATCTTTATGATGAAGAATTGTATAGTGGTGATGATTCTAATCTTGAACTAATTAATCAGCCTGATGATTTGATCTATATTATGTATACCTCTGGTTCTACCGGTCAACCAAAAGGAGTAATGATTGAGCATAAAAATGTGAATCGTTTAATCTCAAATTCAAATATGCTAATTATTAATGAAGATGAGCGGATTATGCAAACTGGTTCTCTGGCGTTTGATGCGTCTACCTTTGAAATTTGGGGTTCGTTACTAAATGGTGCTACACTTTATCTGATCTCTAAAGATGATCAATTGTCAGCAGATAAGTTTGGAGAAAAACTAAAAGATAATCAGATTAGTATGATCTGGCTTACTGCCCCACTATTTAATCAACTGGTCGAAGAAGATTTATCTATCTTCTTTGAGTTGAAGACTTTAATTGTGGGTGGTGATGCATTATCAGTAAAACATATTAATCTGGTACGAGCAAAATATCCTGATCTGACTATTATCAATGGCTATGGGCCAACCGAAAGCACAACATTTACAACTTATTTTAAGATTGACAAAGAGTATCAAGAAAATATTCCATTAGGATATCCTGTTTCAAATACTCAAGTCTATATCTTAGATAAAAATAATCAGTTACAACCAATTGGAGTTTCTGGAGAGTTAGTTATCTCTGGAGATGGATTGGCAAGAGGTTATTTAAACCGACCAGAATTGACAAAAGAAAAATTTGTCCAAAACCCATTTCTGCCAGGGGAAAGAATGTATAAAACAGGAGATTTAGCAAGATGGCGTAGAGATGGAAAGTTAGAATTCTTAGGCAGAATCGACCATCAGGTTAAAATCAGAGGATTCAGAATCGAAATCGGTGAAATTGAGACATATTTATTAAGACATTCTGAGATAAAAGAAACAGTAGTTGTTGTTAAAGTTGATGATATGGATAATAAATATCTGGTGGCATATTTTGTATCTGAAAGAGAAATATCTGTTTCTGAAGTAAGAACATATATGAAAGAAGAGTTACCAAATTATATGATTCCATCTCATTTTATACAGTTAGAGAAATTACCATTGACCTCAAATGGTAAGGTAAATCGAAAAGCTCTACCTGATATAGAGGGAAACATCAATGTTGGAAATGATTATGTAGCTCCTGCAAATGAAATCGAAATAAAATTAGCAGAAATATGGTCAGAGATTTTGAATATTGACAGGATTGGAGTTAATGACGATTTCTTTGAATTAGGTGGTCATTCTCTAAAGGTTACAAAATTAGCTTCTAAAGTTTTAAAAGCTTTTAATGTAGAGCTACCTTTAAAAGAGGTTTTTAATAATCCTTCGATTAGAGATCTTGCAGATTATGTTAGGAGAACTGAGAAGAAGGCATTTGCGGCTATAGAGGTTACTGAAAAAAGTGAATACTATCCTCTTTCATCGGGACAAAAACGATTATTTGCACTCAGACAATTAGAAGGTGAAAATACTACTTATAATATTCCGAGTGTGATGATTATTGAAGGCGAGTTGGATAAAGAAAGATTCCAAAAAGCTTTTGAGGAATTGATCAAACGGCATGATGCATTTAGAACTTCATTTGAGATTATTGATGGAGAGTTTGTGCAAAAAATCATGGACGAGATAGAGTTTACTATTATTTCTTTAGAGGCTCAAGAATCAGAATTAGAACAAATTGTTCAAGATTTTATCCGTCCATTTGACTTAAGTAAAGCTCCATTAATGAGAGTAGCACTTGTCAAATTAGAGCAGAAGCATTTACTAATGATAGATATACATCATATTATATCTGATGGAGTTTCGATGACGATATTTATTAGAGATTTGATAAGTCTTTATGTTGGTAAAGAATTATCTGAATTAAAGCTCCAATACAAAGATTTTTCGGTATGGCAAAATAAGCTCTTTGAATCTGGAGATATTTTAAAACAGGAAGAGTATTGGCAGGAAACATTTTCAGGTGAGATTCCTGTGCTTACACTACCAACTGATTATCAGAGACCATATGTGATGAACTATGAGGGAGAAACGATAGAGTTTGCTCTAGGAGAAGAGTTAACAGCAAAATTAGATAAATTAGCTGAGGCAAATGATGCAACTTTATATATGACAACACTTGCAGTATTTAATATACTATTAGCTAAATATTCTGGTCAGGAGGATATTGTAGTTGGTTCACCGATTGCGGGTAGAAGACATGATGATCTGGAAAATATTATTGGGATGTTTATTAACACTCTAGCAATGAGAAATTATCCTAAATCTCAGAAAACATTTGCTGACTTTTTAGCAGAGGTAAAAGAAAATGCTCTACAAGGTTATGAAAATCAGGATTATCAATTTGAAATGTTGATTGATAAATTAAATGTTCAACGAGATTTGAGCCGCAATCCATTGTTTGATGTGATGTTTATTTTGCAAAATATGCAAGAAAGCAATCAAATGACAGACTTAGAACTAAACCTTGTACCATACAATTATGACTATAATATCTCAAAATTTGATCTGACTTTAACAATGGTACCAGCTACAAAACATCAGTTAACTTTAGAGTATAGTACCAGCCTCTTTAATCGTAAGACTATCGAGAGAATGATAGAACATTTTATAAATATTCTTAAAATAGTTGTCGTTAATCCTGAGATTAAGATATCTGAGATAATGATGTTTTCTGATGAACAACGAAGTCAACTTCTTTACAAATTTAATGATACTGAGTTAGATTATCATAAAGAAAAAACAATTCATCAATTGTTTGAAGAACAGGTTAGAAAGGCTCCAGAAAAGACCGCTCTGACGTTTGAAGATACGGAGATGTCATATGCTGCCTTCAATGAAAGAGCCAATCAGCTTGCTCATAAATTACGTCAAAAAGGACTTCAAAGAGATCAGATTGTTGGTCTTATAGTGACTCGTTCTCTAGATATGATGGTTGGAATCATGGGTATCTTAAAAGCTGGTGGTGCATATTTACCAATTGATCCAGAATATCCGGAAGAAAGAGTTAAGTATATGCTAGAGGATAGTGATGCTAAGATTTTGTTAACTCAGAGTCATTTAAAAGATCTGGTTTCATTTGAAGGTGAGATACTTTATCTTGATAATGTAGAGCACTTTGAAGATTGCGAGATTAGTAATTTGGAGAATGTCAATGATTCTAATGATTGTGCTTATGTGATTTATACTTCGGGTTCAACCGGTAAGCCTAAAGGGGTACAGATTCAACATTGTTCAGTTCATAATTTTATTGAAGGAATGACGAGCAAAATTAATTTTGCATCTGATAAGACAATTGTTACACTTACTACAATCTCTTTTGACATCTTTGTCTTGGAAACATTACTCCCATTATCAAAAGGCTTAAAGGTTGTTATTGCCAACGAAGAAGAGCAAAGAATTTCTGAAAAATTTAATGACTTATTGCTAAAACATAATGCAGATATGATTCAAACAACTCCATCAAGGATGAAATTATTCTTAGAAGATGAAGCTCATTTGAACGGTTTAAATAATCTTAGTGAAATTTTGCTTGGCGGAGAAGCACTTTTACCAACAATCTTAGAAAAGGTGAAGTTATTTACCAAAGCTAAAATCTATAATATGTACGGGCCAACCGAAACCACAGTCTGGTCAACTTTTAAGGATGTCACCGATACTGATTTGATTACAATTGGTAAACCAATCGCTAATACGAGAATCTACATATTGGATAAAGATTTAAAATTAGTTCCAGAAAAAGTTTTTGGTGAGCTGTATATCGCTGGAGATGGTTTAGCGAGAGGATATCTAAATAGACCAGAATTGACTCAAGAAAGATTTATACCAGATCCATTCGTGTCAGAGGAAAGAATGTATAAAACCGGAGATTTAGCAAGCTGGTTAGCTGATGGTGAGATAGAGTTCATTGGTAGAACTGATTCCCAGATTAAGATTAGGGGATATCGAATTGAACTTGGCGAGATAGAAAAACAACTAACTAATATTTCATTTGTTAAGGAAGCCGCAGTTATTGTTAGAGGAGACTCAGAAGAATATCAATCATTATATGCTTATGTGGTTGCTGATGAAGAGTTTACAGTGACTCAGTTAAGAGCAAAATTGGCTAAATCATTACCTGTTTATATGATTCCATCTTATTTTGTTTCATTAGAAGAGATGCCACTAACGCCAAATGGTAAAATTAATCGGAAAGTTTTAGCTTTATTAGAGGGTAAGGTTGATACTGGTATTGAGTATTTAGAACCTAAGACAGATGTTGAAAAAACACTTGCCAAAGTTTGGTCAGAAGTGCTTGGTGTCGAAAAGATTGGAGTTCGCGATATATTCTTTGTATTAGGTGGAGATTCCATCAAGGCAATTCAAATCTCTGCGAGATTGCAAAAGGCTGGCTTACAACTGAATGTAAGAGATTTATTCCAATATCCAACTATTGAGTTGTTGGCAAATTATGTAAAACCAACCAAGCAAAAAGCAGAGCAAGGTGTAGTTTCAGGTATGGTAGAATTGACCCCAATTCAGCATTGGTTCTTTGAACAAAACTTTAAAGACCAACATCATTTTAACCAGGCGGTTATGTTATGTAGTAAGAATGGTTTTGATGAGGAGATTATTGAAAAGGTCTTTACTAAAATTGTTGAGCATCATGATGCTTTAAGGATGATTTATAGAGAGGAAGAAACAAAAACTGTTCAGTTTAATAGAGGACTGGATGAAGGTGAATTGTTTGGATTCACACTCTTTGATCTAAGAGATGAAGAAGAGGTTCACGAGATAATTAGAAGTGAGGCGGAGTGTTTGCAGAGGGGGTTTGAGCTAGAGGCTGGCCCGTTATTGCAGATTGGATTATTTAAAACTAGCACAGAAGATCATCTGTTGATTATCGGTCATCATTTAGTGATAGATGGTGTATCCTGGAGGATTTTACTAGAAGATTTTGTACTAGGTTATGAGATGGCATTAAAAGGTGAGGTTATTCAATTCCAGGATAAAACAGACTCCTTCTTAAAATGGGCCAGCACTTTAAATAATTACGCCAACAGTGAGATCTTACTAAAAGAACTTAAATATTGGAAAGAAGTCGAAGCCACAAATATTGCATCATTACCAAAAACCAATGCGATTTCTGAAAATTTACGTGCTCATTCTCGTGAAGTTCAAATGGTTCTAACAAAAGAAGAGACAGAAATTTTACTAAAAGATGTGCATGTAGCCTATAACACCGAGATCAATGATATTTTACTTTCAGCTTTAGCAATAGCTTTCAAAGAATGGTCATCTCATGAGAAGACAGCTATCATCTTAGAAGGACACGGAAGAGAAGAGATTGGAGCAGAGCTTGATTTATCGAGGACAATCGGCTGGTTTACATCTCAGTATCCAGTTATTCTTGATTCATCTATGTCAGAGGATCTCTCATACATGATTAAGAGCACCAAAGAAAATCTTCATAGAATACCGAATAAAGGAATAGGATATGCAATTTTGAAATACTTAACATCACCAGAAAATAAAGAGATAGAGTTCAAACTTCAACCTGAATTGATCTTTAACTATCTTGGTCAATTTGATCAGGATTTAGAAGTAAATATTGGAGATTGTGAAATATCTACAATGGATTTATCCAATTTGGACTTAGGTGATATGATCAGTAGTAAAGCAGAACGAACTTATCCTTTAGAAATGACAGGCTTGGTTGTAGATGATATGTTAAATATGAAATTAAGTTTCAACAAAGATCAGTTTAGTGAAGATTCGATGATTCAATTGATTAATCTGTATCAGGAGCATTTGCGTAAAGTGATTGAGCATTGTGGAGGTACTAATACAACAGAATATACTCCGAGTGATATTGGTGATCAGGAGCTTACTATGTATGAACTTGATGGGATATCGGAATTAATCGAAGATTTGTTTTAGCGGTTTGGTGTAGTTTTTGTGTAGGGTAGCGTTTGATGGCAGGGCATATATAGGAAAAACGCTCTTTAGAAATTCAGCTCTGCAGGACTTTGCTTATATAATGGAAGCTTAGCTTGATGCAAATATTTTCTTTATAAAGTCGTTTTTGATTGGTCGAGCTGAATTATGCATCGCTTTTTTTCCTATATATGCCCTGCCATCAAACTAGGCTTTACATTAAAAAGTTACATACCAAAACCTAAAACTTAAAATTTAAAATTGCTGAAATTGAATAAATAATCAATTGGATAATTAATTAAGCAATAATCTATAAGTAGTTAAAATTTGAAAGTAGGAGTGAGGATTTGTGAATAAAAAACCGAAAATTTTAAAGATATATCCTTTATCTCCCATGCAAGAGGGAATGCTGTTTTATTCATTGCTAAATAAGGATTCAAGTGCATATTTTGAACAGATGGCAATTACGATTCAAGGAGATTTGAATCTGGAGTTGTTTGAGAAAAGTTTTGCAACTCTTGTCAAAAGATATGATATTTTAAGAACAATTTTTGTGCATGAAAAGGTGGAAAAACCACGACAGGTAGTATTAAGTGAACGGAATGCGGAGATTTATTTTGAAGATATTTCTGATATGGCTAAAGAAGAAAAAGAACAGTTTATTGAAGATTTTAAAGCTAAAGATCGTAAAAAAGTATTTAATTTATTAAAAGATTTATTGATGAGAATTTCTGTTCTTAAGGTTGATGACGAGATTTATAAAGTTGTTTGGAGCCATCATCATATTTTGATGGATGGTTGGTGTATGGGAATTATAATTAATGAATTTAATCAAATTTATACTAATTTATTGAATAATCAGCCATTGAGTCTGAGTCCGGCTGTTTCTTATAAGACATATATTGATTGGCTAGAGAAGCAGAATCAAAAAGAAGCTCTGGCTTATTGGAAAAAATATCTTGTGGATTATGATGAACAGGTTAGCATACCGAAATATGTAAAACATGAGCAGGGTGATTATATTGCGGGAGAAATAACCTTTACTATCAACAAAGATATTACAAAAAGATTGATGAATCTAGCTAATAGTAATTTTGTAACTATTAATACTGTATTTCAGACAATCTGGGGTATTCTTCTGCAAAAATATAATAATAGTAGTGATGTAGTTTTTGGCTCAGTTGTTTCTGGAAGACCTTCTGGTATCCAGGGCATTGAGACTATGGTTGGCTTATTTATCAACACTATTCCTGTTCGAGTTAACTGTTTTGAAGAAGAATCTTTTGCAAATCTCTTAAAAGAAGTACAAAAATTGGCCTTAGAGTCAGGAAGATATGATTACTCACCTTTAGCAGATATTCAGGCTAATTCAATATTGAAGCAAAATTTGTTTGATCATATTGTTGTTTTTGAAAATTATCCGATTTCTAAGATGATTGAAAATGAAAATTCTGCTCAAGATGTACCTTTTAGTATTACAGGTATAGATGTCTTTGAACAGACTAATTATAATTTTAATGTGATTATCAGAGCTTTAGAAGAGTTAAATATATCTTTAAGATATAATGCTGCTACATATGGGACAGAATTGGTTGAAAAGATTGAGGGACACTTAATTCAGATTATGAAGAGTGTTTTAAGTAATGAAAATGTATTGATAAAAGATTTAGAAATTATAACTGAAGCCGAGAAAGAGGAATTATTAATTAATTTTAATGATACAAAAGCTGATTATCCAAAAGAAAAAGTTCTTCAACAACTTTTTGAAGAACAGGTTTCAAAAAATCCTGAACAGATTGCAGTTGTTTTTGAAGATTCGCAACTTAGCTATAAAGAATTGAATGAAAAATCAAATCAAGTGGCTAGATTGTTGCGAGATAAAGGTGTAAAAGCCAATCAATTTGTTGGAATTATGCTGGAACGTTCATTAGAGATGATTATTGGGATTATGGGGACAATAAAAGCAGGAGGAGCATATTTGCCGATTGCTCCAGATTATCCTGAAGATAGAATCAGTTATATGCTTAAAGATAGCGAGATTGGACATTTGTTAGTCATTGGGGATATAGATGATTATGATCAGATTGAATTTGAGGGTGAAATACATAATTTAGCTGATGAATTGATCTATACAAAGGATAATTCTAATTTAGAGTTAATGAGTACTCCTGAAGATCTTGCTTACATTATTTATACATCAGGTTCGACTGGTAAGCCAAAAGGTGTTGCGATTCGGCATGGTTCTGCTATAAACCGTTTACACTGGATGCAAAAGAAATATCCTATCGGTGCAGGAGATGCAATTTTACAAAAGACACCATTTACATTTGATGTGTCTGTATGGGAAATGTTCTGGTGGTCACAAATTGGTGCAAAGGTCTGCTTTTTAGCCCCAGGAGCTGAGAAAGACCCTACAAAGATAGTTGAAGCAATTGAGAAAAATCAAATAACCACTATGCACTTTGTACCTTCAATGTTAAATCCATTTTTAGAGGAGATCGAAAATACATCCTGTTTTGAGAAGTTGAAATCTTTAAGACAGGTGTTTACCAGTGGAGAAGCTTTACATGTAAATCAAGTTGAGAAATTCCACTATTTATTAACTGAGCAGAATGGAACAGGGATATTTAACTTATATGGTCCAACGGAGGCGACGGTTGATGTTACTTATTTTGATTGTTTACCAGGAGAAAAGTTAAATAATATCCCAATAGGTAAGCCTATTGACAATACTGAGATTTATATTGTGGATAAAAATAATAATCTCCAACCAGTGGGTATTGCAGGTGAATTATGTATCGGTGGTGTGGGATTAGCAGTTGGCTATTTAAATCGCCTTGAATTAACTCAAGAAAAGTTTGTTCCTAACCCATTTTGCTTAAGCGAAAAGATGTACAGAACTGGAGATTTGGCAAGATGGTTACCTGATGGAAATATTGAGTATCTTGGTAGAATAGACCATCAGGTAAAGATTCGTGGTAACAGAATAGAGTTAGGTGAGATTGAAAGTAAATTATTAAAACATCTTGATATTAAAGATGCAGTAGTGTTAGATTGGGATGAGGTTGCTGGTGGAAAATATTTATGTGGATATTTTGTTTCTGATGCCGAAATTTCTGTGTTAGATGTCAGAACTCATCTTAGTAAAGATTTGCCTGAGTATATGATTCCAACTTATTTTGTTAAGTTAGATGTGATGCCACTTACATCTAATGGTAAGGTAAATCGTAAAGCTTTATCCAAACCAACAGAAAACTTAAATATTGGTAGTAAGTATATCGCTCCTGAAACTGAGACGGAAAAAAAGCTGACTCAAATATTCTCAGAGATTTTAGAAGTGGAAAAAGTGGGGGTAAATGATAATTTCTTTGAATTGGGTGGACATTCTTTAAAAGCAGTTCGGATTGTTTCGAAGATTCATCGTGAGTTAGAGGTTAGAGTTAGTTTAGAAGATTTTTTCGCTCATCTAACTATTGGTGAATTAGCAAAAGCAATTGCTGGTGGTGAAAAAAATACTTTTAGTGAGATTGAAATTTTCCCGGAACGAGAATATTATGATGTATCTTATGCACAGAAAAGAATGTGGATTTTAGATCAATTAGAAGAGAAGAGTGTGGCTTATAATCTTTTAAATATCTGTACTTTTACGGGTTTATTTGATCAATCAGCTTTTGAAAAAGCATGTCAGGCATTAGTAGATCGACATGATAGTTTGAAAACTGTATTTTCTAGTGTTGATGGTGAGCCTAAGCAAAAGGTGCTGAGAGATTTTAAAGTTTCGGTGAATTATATTGATATTTGCGGAAGGGAAAATAATGAAGAAATTTCTAAGGAGATTGGTTTAAAAGAGTTGATGACACCGTTTGATCTGGGGGCTGGCCCGCTTGTTAGATTAACTATGATTCAGCATGAAGATGATGAACAGATTTTAATAATTACCATGCATCATATTATCTCAGATGGTTGGTCTATGGGTATCTTAAAGAATGAATTAACTATGATGTATGAAGCCTATCGGGAAAAAACGGATATTCAATTGCCTGCTCTTCGTGTTCAATATAAAGATTTCGCGCTCTGGCAAAATAAAATGATTCAGTCTGGTACGATGAATGAAAAACAAGAGTTCTGGCATAACTATCTAGGAACAGATACACCTGTTCTGTATTTACCAACAGATTATCCATATATCAGTCTCTTTAAGGATCGGCGTGGTGCATCATATCATTTCTATCTTTCAGCTAAAGTGCAGGACGGGTTAAATCAGGTAGCACAGGCTAATCAATCAAGTCTATTCATGGTTCTGTTAGCTGGTTTTACAGCATTCTTAAGTCGTTGGACAAATCAGGATGATGTTGCTATAGGAGCGCCAGCAGCCGGAAGAGATCATGATGATTTGAAAGGGATTATTGGATTTTTCCTAAATACAGTTGTATTTAGAAATCAAGTTGATGAAGATGAAAGCTTTGCTCAACTTCTGAAAAGAGTACGTGAAAATACATTGAAAGTGATGGAACATCAAAGTTATCCATTTGACTTATTGTTAGATGAATTGAATCTAGAAAGAGATTTTAATTTACCATCACTTACTTCTGTATTCTTTAATATGTTGAACTTTAGTAAAGGTGGAAAATTAGCAAATTATCAATCAAGACATTCTAATGACCTACAAGTAATGAAGTTTGATCTTGAATGCTATATAAATGAATATGAGAATGTTATTGGTTTTGATTGTTATTATCGAACTGGTCTTTTTGAAAGTGCGACAATTGAGTATGTGTTGGGTGAATATCAAAAATTTCTCACTGAAATTGCAGAAAATGTAGAAAAACCGATTACTGATTATCTGATGTTGAAAAAAGAAGGATTATTGTCTAGTTCAAATCAGGTAAAAGTAGATGAACCATTTGAGAGATTTGAGAAGAATTATGATCAAACAATTGTTGATCGATTTGAAGACAGGGTGAAAAAATATTCAGAACGAATTGCTGTAAAAACGAAAAATTATGAGCTTACTTATGAAGGATTAAATATGCAGGCGAATCAGGTGGCAGCGCAGATTTTAAAAGTCACAAATAAAGGTCAGGTTGCTTTATTGTTCGAACATGATGCACCTATGATTGTTGGTATGATTGGTGTATTAAAATCCGGAAATATTTATGTTCCACTTGACCCAACATATCCAGAAGAACGGTTAAATTATATCGTTAAAGATTCTAATGCCAGTGTGATTGTGACTAATAATAAAAATCTGGCTTTTGCTCAGAAATTAAGTTTAGTAGGTATTCAGATTATTAATATTGATGAACTGAATCAGAGTGTTCAAGATGATCTGGATGTTGATATAAAACCTGATCAGATTGCTTATATCTTATATACATCTGGTTCAACCGGACAACCTAAAGGTGTTATTCAGAATCATCGAAATGTACTTCATTTTATCTATAACTATACTAATAATTTGCATATTTCTTATAATGATCGTTTGAGTCAATTTTCTTCTTATGGTTTTGATGCGGCTGTAATGGATATTTATGGAGCTTTGTTAAATGGTGCAACACTTTATCCATATAATATCAAAGAGGCTGGAGGTTTAGAAGGGATAACAGCATGGTTAGAGGAAGAAAAAATCACAATCTATCACTCTGTACCGACTGTTTTTAGATATTTTACCGAGACATTGACAGGGAAAGAAGATTTTTCAGCCATTCGCTTGATTGTCATGGGTGGAGAAGCGGTTATTAAGAAAGATATTGAGAATTATAAATACTTTTTCTCTGATAAGGCAATTTTTATTAATGGTTTAGGACCAACAGAGTCAACTGTTACTTTGCAGTATTTTATTGATAAAAATTCGCAGATTACTACGCTTGCTGTACCAGTTGGTTATTCTGTAGAAGATACAGAAGTATTTTTACTTGCTGAAGATGGTAAAGCGGTAGATGTGATTTATAAAGTTGGTGAAATTGTTTATAAAAGTGAGCATCTTTCTTTGGGGTATTGGAATCGGGTTGAAGAGACTGAGAGGGCGTTTGGCCCAGATCCAATCACTGGAGAAGGAAGGGTATATCGAAGTGGTGACTTAGGAAGATATTTACCTGATGGTAGTATCCAATTTATGGGAAGAAGAGACCATCAAGTCAAAATTAGAGGTTATCGAATAGAAGTAAATGAAATCGAAGAAGTTCTCGATCAAATAGAAGAGATTAAAGAATGTGCAGTAGTTGCTTTCAAACGAGACAATTTAGAGAGTTACCTGGTTGCTTACTATGTAGTAGAAGATCAGGTTGCAGATAAAGCAAAGATGAAAATGATCTTACGCGATAAATTACCAGAATACATGGTTCCAGCTTATTTAATCGAAATTGATAAGATGCCATTAACACCAACAGGTAAGATTGATCGTAGAGCATTGCCAGAACCAGATGAAACACTATATTTAGCAGAAGATTACGTTGCACCTACCAACGAAACTGAGGAAAAACTAGCAGTAATATGGTCGGAAATATTGGGAATAGAGAGAGTTGGAATAACTCAAAACTTCTTTGATTTAGGTGGACATTCTTTAAAAGCAACTTCGTTAGTTTCTAGAGTTTATAAAGAGTTGAATGTAGAAATTCCATTGAGAGAAATATTTAAAACTCCTACCATCAAAGAACTTGCAGAATATATAAATAGAACAGAAATTACTTCCTTTAAAGCTATCGAACCAGTAGAGAAGAGAGAATATTATCCTGTCTCTTCTGCTCAAAAGCGACTTTATGCTTTAAAACAATTAGAAGGTAATAAAACAACTTACAATATGCCAACAGTAATGATTTTAGAAGGTAAGCTTGATAAAGAATATTTTGCAAATGTATTCAAAAAATTAATCAAACATCACGAAGCATTTAGAACTTCATTTGAGTTGGTAGATGGAGAATTAGTCCAAAGAATTCATGATGAGGTAGAATTCTCAATAAACGAGTTAGAGATAGCAGAGTCTGAAATAGAACCTACAGTGAATAATTTGATTAGACCATTTGACTTAAGTAAAGCTCCATTATTGCGTGTTGCTATGGTTAAGTTTACTGAAAACAAACATGTATTTTTGGTAGACATGCATCATATCATCTCTGATGGAATCTCAACTGCGAATCTAATAAAAGATTTAGCTACTTTATTTACAGGAAAAGAATTATCAGAATTTCGTTTACAATACAAAGATTTTGCAGTATGGCAAAATGAACTCTTTGTATCAGAGAAGATCAAAGACCAGGAAGAATATTGGTTAGAAACTTTTGCTGGAGAAATTCCTGTATTAAATTTGCCAACAGATTATCCAAGACCTGTTTTGATGACTTATGATGGAGAAGAATTAAAATTTGAATTTGATCAAACATTATCTAGAAAACTGAATGAACTAGGTGTTAAAAAAGGTGCAACACTGTACATGACACTCTTAGCAGCCTATAATGTACTCATTAGTAAATATGCAAATCAAGAAGATATTGTAGTTGGTTCACCAATAGCAGGGAGAAGACATACAGACTTAGATAGTATTATTGGTATGTTTGTAAATACATTGGCTATGAGAAATTATCCAAGTTCATCAAAAACATTTTTGGAATTTTTAAATGAGGTCAAAGAAAGTGCATTAAAAGCTTATGAGAATCAGGATTATCAATTTGAGATGTTAGTTGACAAATTACATCTACATAGAGATTTAAGTCGAAGTGCACTCTTTGATACCATGTTTGTAATGCAAAATACTAAAGATAATATAAATACTTCTGAAACATTTTTAGCAGATTTGAAGCTAAAACCATACAAGCTTGAAGGAGCAGCAGTTAAATTTGATTTAGTCTTTAGTGCTTCTGAAGCTAATGATAAAATTAGATTTAACCTTCAATATAATATAAACTTATTTACCAAAACAACCATTGAAAGAATGATCAGACATTTTGAGAATATTGTCAGAGAAATTATCGAGAATCCAGATGTTTTATTGCAAGATATCCAGATGATTTCAGAGGAAGAGAAAGGTCAAATACTCTACAAATTTAATGAGCCAAATATAGAACTTCCTAAGATTCAAACAATTAATCAGATTTTTGTTAAACAGGTGCAGGAGAACTTTGATCAGATTGCAGTAGCTTATGAAGAAGAGAATTTGACATATCGTGAATTAGATGAGAAATCCAATCAATTAGCAAGAGTCCTGAGAGATAAAGGTGTAGGAACAGATCAAATTGTAGGTATCATGGTCGAGCGTTCTGTAGAGATGATGGTCGGAATCATGGGAATATTGAAAGCTGGAGGAGCTTATTTACCAATTGATCCTGTCTAT
>JAGMES010000020.1 GCA_023128035.1 Halanaerobiales bacterium
CAATAGTCTCACTTTTAAACAGATCAGTTGAATATTCAAAGACGCAGTTCATTTCCTCGGGAGTTTCTGTTACTGTCAAAGAAAGGTCAAATTTGGCTACATTACCCCCTAAATTATACGTATCAATTTCTAACCCCTGGATCTCGTTCATGGAACTCTCCATATTTTGAAGAGTAAACATTACATCAAATAAGGGATTTCTGCTCATATCTCTATCTAGATCTAACTGATCTACCAGCATCTCAAACTGATAATCCTGATTCTCATAAGCTTTTAAAGAATTAACTTTTACTTCTTCTAAGAACTTAATAAAAGTTTTATCTCCTGATGGATAATTTCTCATAGCCAGTGTATTGACAAACATTCCAATAATATTCTCTAAATCTACATGGGACCTTCCTGCAATCGGTGATCCGATTATTATATCATTCTGAGCAGAGTATTTAGACAATAAGATACTAAAGGTTGCCAATAAGGCCATATACAGGGTAGCACCATCTTTAAGAATAAACTCATTTAGTTTTTCTGTTAATTCTTTGTCTAGACTAAAAGTAATTTCGTCCCCATTAAAGCTCATTATGTTTGGTCTTGGATAATCTGTTGGTAAATTAAGTTTAGGAATCTCACCAGCAAACTGATCCAACCAATATTCTTCCTGTTTTCCTATCTTCTCTGATGCAAATAATTCATTCTGCCAGTTAGCAAAATCCTTATACTGAATTCTTAATGGTATTAATTCTTCTTCGTTATATAGTCGGAAAAATTCATTCACTAATATAGACATTGATATACCATCGGAGATTATATGATGCATATCATATATCAATAAATGCTTTTCTTCTTCGATCTTAATCAAACCGACCCTAAATAGTGAGGCTTTACTTAAATCAAATGGTTTTATAAACTCTTTTACATATTGCTCCGCCAATTTACTTTCCCTGTCTAATTCAATATATTCAACTTTAAACTCTAGACTTTCATGAACCCTTTGTACTGGTTTGCCATCTATAAATTCAAAAGATGTTCTAAATGCTTCATGTCTCTCTATAAGTTTGTCAAAGGTTTTTTCTAACCTCTCTTTACTTAACTCTCCTTTGATTATGACTGCTCCTGGCATATTATAGGAAGTATCTCCATCTTTCATCTGGTCTAAGACAAAGAGTCTCTTCTGGGCCGATGATACTGGATAATAGTCTTTGACTGCCATCAGTTCTATGGCTCTAAAAATACTCATCGCCTTTTCTTTTTGATGACTATTTCTAATATAACTTGCAAGACCTTTGATGTTCGGATTCGTAAAGATTTCTGTTAACGGTACTTCCACATTCAATTCTTTAAAAATCCTTCCAATTAAAAGAATTGCTAGTAAAGACTGACCACCCAAATTAAAGAAATTATCCATAATTCCTATCTTTTCAACGCCTAATAAATCTGACCAAACAGAGACTAATCTTCTTTCCAATTCATCAGTAGGAGGAATATATTCGCTTTTACTTATATTGCTTAAATCCGGAGAAGGTAATGATTTACGATTAATCTTTCCGTTAACAGTCAAAGGTAATTCTTTCAATTCAACAAAGTAGGTAGGAATCATATATTCAGGCATCTTTTTCGCCAGATATTCTTTAATATCATCTAAAACCATCTCTTTTTCTAAAACTATATAGGCACATAAATATTTACCCACCGTTAAATCTTCCCGATCAATCACAACTGTTTCTTTAATGTTAGAATGTTGTAACAACTGAGCTTCGATTTCACCTGGTTCAATCCGATAACCTCTAATTTTGACCTGATGATCTATTCTTCCGACAAATTGTATTTCTCCACAATCTAGCCATCTGGCCAAATCCCCAGTTCTATATATCCTTTGATCAGGGTTGAATGGGTTTTTCAAAAACTTTTCTTCAGTAAGTTTTTGCTTATTTAAATATCCTCTAGTTACCCCATTACCAGCAATATATACTTCTCCCGCCACTCCAATCGGAACTGGGTGATAATTGTTGTCCAGAATGTAAATTTGAGTATTTGTTAATGGTTTACCAATCGGAACATTTCTTCCTTCAGATTGATGACTTTTATAAATATGTGCTGAAGCCCAGATGGTTGTTTCTGTTGGTCCATAACCATTTACTATTTTTATTGCTTTATTTATTTCCAAATAATCTTCCAATACAAAATCTTTAATAGGCTCAACCCCTACCAACAGCTTATTTAAAGTTACATTTTCTCCTCTAGCCTTTAAAAGTGTAGCTAATTCTTTTAAAATTGTTGGTGGTATATAAGCAAAAGATATCGACTCTTTACATATTAAGTTTGCCAACTTTACTACATCCAACATTTTCTGATTATCGAAGATTACTAGTCTAGCCCCCACAATGAGAGGAAGATATATTTCATTTACACTTACATCAAAGGATATATTCGCAAGACTTAAACAATTATCTTCCGGACCAATAGTTGATGCAAACTCTTCATTCATAGCATAAAGTAAGTTAATCACTGTTCTATGTTCGACCATTACACCTTTAGGCTGTCCAGTTGATCCAGAAGTGTATATAACATAAGCTAGATTAGATGATGATAATCCTGTTTCTCTAATTGGTGTTATTAACCTGTTTTCAGGCAAATCAATAGCTGTAGAAATATTTAGATCCTCAAGAGCTATAAGTTCACCCTCAAATCTGATTTTATCAAAAATCTTCCTTTGAGTTAAAGTAATATTCGCTCCACTGTCTTTTAGCATATATTTTATTCGTTCTTCTGGATAAACTGGATTAATAGGTAAGTAAGCTACACCAGCCTTTAACACTCCTAACATAGCAACGATCATTTCAAGTGAACGTTCCACAACTAATCCAACTACTTGATCTACTCTCACACCACGTTCTATTAATACTCTTGCCAAAAATTCAGCTTGGATATTTAATTCTTCATATGTTATTTGCTCATCTTTAAAACGCACTGCTATTTTATGAGGACTCTTTTCCACTTGTTCCTCAAATAGCTGATGTAGCGTTTTTTCTTTTGGATAGTTAGCAACTCTAGAATTAAAGTTTATTAATATTTTCTCTTTTTCTTCTTTAGGTAAAATATCAATATCCTTTATCAACAAATCAGAATGGTTCGCAATTTCTTCCATAACCTTAAGATAATATCTACCCAGTCGCTCAATCGTTTCCTTTTTGAAGATACCTGTTTTATAACTTATATTCAAATTAATTTCATCTTTTACTTCCTCTGCAGTGAGAACCAAATCAAATTTTGCTGTTCTTTTCTCAAGCTCATAAGGTGTAAGCTTAAGTCCTGAAATTTCCACATCATTTCTACCCATATTTTGAAGAACCAGCATGGTATCGAATAGAGGATTTCGACTCGCATCTCTTTGGATATTCAATTTATTTACCAACTCTTCAAATTGATAATCCTGATTTTCATACGCCTTTAATGCATTCTCTTTTACCTCAATTAGGAATTCTTTAAATTTAATATCACTTTTTGGAAAGTTTCTCATTGCTAATGTATTTACAAACATACCTACTATATTTTCTAACTCTGCATAAGGTCTACCGGAAATTGGGGAACCTACTACTATATCTGCTTGGCCTGTATATTTAAATAATAATGCATTATATGCTGCCAATAACACCATGTACAAGGTTGCACCTGTATCAGACATCAGCTTACTTACTTTTTCATTGATCTTTGTACCTATTTTAAAATCTAAATAATCTCCTTCAAAGTTCTGTATGTGGGGTCTTTTGAAATCAGTTGGTATAGCAAGTTTAGGAATTTCCCCTTTAAAGAAATCCAGCCAATATTCTTCCTGTTTCTTCATAACTCCCGATTTTAAAAGGTTATTTTGCCATTTTGAAAAATCTTTGTACTGAATCTGCAGTTTCTCTAATTCATTTCCATTATAAAGTTGAGAAAACTCATACCATATGATATCATTTGTTATTCCATCTGATATAATATGGTGAATATCAAATAAAAACAGATACTCTCCTTCTGCTAATTTAAAAAGCTCAACTCTAATAAGGGGAGCCATATTTAAATCAAAAGGTCTAATAAATTCATTTATGATTCTCTCTTCATTTCCTTTTTCCAATTCCATACATGGAATAATAAAATCTACCTCTTTATGTACCCTTTGTACTACTTCCTCGTTAACTATGTCAAAGGAAGTTCTTAAGGCTTCATGTCTTTTAACAAGATGCATAAATGCTTCTTCTACTCTTTGAACATCCAGGTCGCCCTCTATTTTCAGAATTGTTGGCATATTATAATTGGTACTATCCTTAGCAAACTGGTTTAAAGCAAACATTCTTTTTTGTGCTGAGGAAGCTTCGTAATATTCCTCTTCCAAATATTCTTCTCCTTCTCTATTTCCATCGTAACTCATAAAGAAGTGTTTTAAATCAGTTGAGTCTTTTTTATCTAACTCTAAATTCTGATTATTCTCTACATCGCTTGATTTTTCAATTATGTATTCAGCCATTTCTTTAATTGTTGGATATTGAAAAATATCCCTCAATGGAATATCCAGGTTAAATTCTTTATAGATTTTTCCTACTAATGCTATTGCTTTTAATGACTGACCACCTAATTCAAAAAAATTATCATTAATCCCTATTTTGTCTATACCGATCATGTCTGTCCATATTAATACTAACTTCTCTTCAGTTATGTTAGTTGGTGGGATATATTTTCGTCCAGTTTCTATATTTCCTTTAATATCAGGCAAAGCTTTACGATCAATCTTTTTGTTAGCATTAAGTGGTAATTCGTCTAGATAAATAAAATATGATGGTACCATATAATCTGGCAAAGTTTTTAGTAAAAATTCTCTAAGCTCTATCACATCTAAGTCACTAGTCATAACTAAATAGGCACACAGATACTTGTCCCCAGATTCATCAGTACGATCAATAACTACTGTTTCTTTTACTTGTGGATGTTTGGTTAAAACTTGCTCAATCTCTCCTAACTCAATTCTGTAACCTCTTATTTTTACTTGATAGTCTATTCTGCCAAAGAACTCAACTACTCCATCTTCGGACCAACAACCCAGGTCACCAGTTTTATACAATCTAACCCCTTTTTCTTCAATAAAAGGATCCTCCCTAAAGGATTGAGATGTTCTTTCAGGGTTATTTAAATATCCACGCCCAACACCAACTCCAGATACCCAAATCTCACCCTTAACCCCAATAGGGCAAAAATGCATATTCTTATCTACAATGTAAATATTGAAGTTTTGTACAGGTTTACCTATTGGAACATTGATTTTTTCAGGAGCTTTTTCCATAATATGATGGGTAATATCATCTGATGCTTCTGTTGGACCGTAAGCGTTGACCATTTTGATCTCTGGGTACCGATTAAACCATCTTTTAACAAGATGCTGTTTTATTGCCTCACCAGTGACTAAAAGATATCTAATCAATTCTAGTTGCTGATAATTCTCCTCAAGATAATCTAACATCACAGATAGAAAAGATGGGACTACCTCTAGTATTGTAACTCTGTCAGCTATAATCCGGGCAATAAGGTTTTTAGCATCAAAGAGCAGTTCATTTTCATAAATACAAGTTTTACCTCCAATGGTTAACGCAACAAAAAATTGCCATACAGAGATATCAAAGCAATGGGAAGAGTTTTGCGCCACAATAGAATCCTCAGTCAATTGAAGATCATTAATCTTAGACTGAATATGATTCATCATGCCTATATGTTCTACCATAGCTCCTTTTGGTTTGCCAGTAGATCCAGATGTATAGATAACGTATGCAAGATTATTCATATTAATTTCCAGATTCAAATCTTCATGCTTTTCACTAGTAATTTTATCCATTTCAGTGTCCAATTCAATAATTGTTCCTTCATACTCATCTACTATTTCATCTTCTAAATATGTAGATTTAGTCAAGAGTACCTTGGCTCCAGAATCTGATAATATTCCTTTTACTCTAGATACTGGATATAAAGTATCTATTGGTATATAAGCTCCTCCTGCCTTCCAAACAGCTAAGATGCTCGCAACCATTTTTGGAGAACGCTCCATAAAAATACCCACGAGTTGATCACCTATAACACCTATTTTAACTAGGAGTCTAGCCAACTGATTTGAATACTCATTGATCTCTCCATAGGTAAAATTCTCTCCCTTGTATTTTAAGGCAACTCCATTAGGATTTTTCTGCGCATTCTTTTCAAAGAGTTGGTACACGGTTTGAGTATCAGAAAACTTGGCCCGGTTATCATTAAAGTCATTGATAATTTGCTTTTTTTCTTCCTCAGAGATTATTTCAACCTTTGAAATCGTCATTTCAATATTACTTAGCACAACACTTAGAAAATTTTGTATGTGGACAATTAGTCTTTTTATAATAGCTGGTTTATATAATATACAGTTATATTGTGTGTCTATCTCTATTTTTTCCTTTTGTACCTTAAAATTAAAAATTATATCTCCTTTTAATGACTTTTTCTCATGCAAATCTTCCATGAGTGCTATAACACCCATAGAAGAGCTCCATTCTTTATTTTGCAAATTTAGCAATTCTATTATCTTTTCAAAAGAAATATGACAGTTTTTTCTTACTTCATCTATTGTTCTTTTAACCTCTAAAAGATTTTCACGGAATGAACCCTCACTATTAAGGAACGTTCTTAAGACCTGTAAAACATCTACAATTCCTGATCGTTGTTTAAAAGCTGGCATTCCTATTATGACATCTTCATTATTTGAATATTTCCATAAAACACATTTTACAGCACATATAAGTATCGTATATATTCCTACTTTTGAGTTATTGGCCATATTAATGATTTTTTTGGCAATATCATCTTTTAAAATATACTTGCTTGTTTCATATTTAGCTTCTTCTCGCTGATTATAGTCAACTATAAATTTACTTGTTTCTGTCAAACCCTTTAACTTATCCATCCAATATTTTTTCTCTTCTTCATATTTACCACTAGAAATTAGTATATTCTGTAAATACTTATCCATTTTTTACACCCCGTTTCAGTTATGGAATATTTAGGAAAAAGGTGTTCGTAATCAAAAGCTACAGGAATTGAATTATAATTCTCTGTATTAGTCCCACTCACGAAATAAAATATTAGAGAAAACACTTCAATTCTCTAATATTTTATTCATATGAGCTAATTATTAACACATTATTAAATTAAGTACTTCTATAATTCAGGTACATTAAAATCCTTCAATTCATAATACATTCCTGTCTCTTCAAATATTTGATTAAACCATTCAACTTGCTCTTTCTTTGGTAATTTTTTAGTATCAAAAACAGAACGCAACATTTCAAGAGCTTCTATCATCTGATCAACTGTTGGATCAAGGCCTTGTTTTTCAAGTTCTTCCTGCATTTTACGAATTTTTTTATGAGGTTCAATGACTCCTTTAGCATACTCTTTCTCGTCCCAATTACAGTTTGGAGTTGCAACAGCTATAGCAAGACATCTTGTGACAACAGTAGGCACATGCTTTCTTAACTGTTCGTTCTTATACAATCTATCATATAAAATCTCGCGATCCTCTCTTTGACCATAACAAAAAGCATCAATATTAGAAGTATTTGCCTTAACTAAATTACAAAGAACATTTTTTGGTCCCATTTCAATTGCCAAGGTTACTCCATATTTTTCTAAAAATTTCATAGTTTCCTGCCATCTTACAGGCCTTACCAAATGAAGTGCTAGATTATTTCGAATATTCTCACTGTCACCATAAGGAGCAGCATGTACATTTGATATTACTGCGTTCCTAAAAGGATAAAAATTATATTCTTGAAGATGTAACTGGAGTTTTTCTGAAGCTTCTTTCATCAATAAAGTGTGAACGGGAGCACTCGTGATCAATGGTGTAATTTGTCCACCTAAGTCAAGAACTCTTTCCTCAAGAATTTCAACAGATTTTTGATGACCTGCAACTGCAACTTGTAAAGGAGAATTATAGCAATTTATGGTAACAAAGTTTTCGCTAGTAGAAATTTTTTTACACTCTTCCGCTACAATATTGCTGTCAAGATCATCAATAATAGTCATTGCACCAACATCACTATCCACAACTTTTTTGGTTAGTTTTCCTCTTTCTACTAAAATTTTTAGTGCATCTGAAAACTTTATAGCTCCTGCACTAACTAATGCAGAATATTCACCCATACTGTGACCAGCACAAAAATGAGGAGCAATACCTATTTCCTTCATATATACCCTGTGAGCGACTGTACTAACTGTCAGAAGAGCCAACTGCATATTTTCCATTTTTGAAAGTTGGCCCAATGGTCCTTCAAAACACAACTTTGCAATATCAAAGCCTAGAATATCATTGGCTTCTTCAAAAGTCTGTCTGGCTACCTCATGCTCATCATAAAAAGATTTGGCCATTCCAACATACTGGGCACCTTGACCCGTAAATAAAAATGCTATTTTTTCCACCGAGATACACCTCTCTACTATGATATTTTAGATAAATTACTCGTTGTTATAATATCTTCATCTGTTCTTAATTCTACATAATCAGGAAATTCTTGTACTTGAGAAAGATCATTTTCAAATATAATCTTATTTCCATCCTCCATTATTTCCTTAAAACCTGCGAACTTATAAGTAATAAGCATCATCCTGTTTCGATCAGTCTTGACAAATTCAGCTCTAACCTTAACATTATTCTTCTTAGCTATTTGGAGAATGAAATTTAGTAATATCGAACCAACACCTCTTGACATGACTCGACAAGACATAAGTAATAGTTTTATTGTCCAGACATCTTCTTCACATTCAATAAGAGTAAGACCAATTTTCCCATAAGTTCCATATCTATCATCAAGTCCAGCAATAAATATTTTCACATTTTCAGATTGTCTCAATTCATCTAACTCTTCATAAGAATATGTATAACCTGTTGTATTTAACTGATGTGTTCTTACTGTTAATTCTTCTGCTCGTTGCAGGTCATCCTCTTGAATTCGATTAATATCGAGAACCATACCTAAAGATCCAAGAAATTCTTCATTTGGACCAGAAAATTCACTTTCGGATTTATTACGCTCAATATCACTCATATACATTTTTCTGCGTTTTTTTGAATCTTTAGTAATAAATCGTGGATTCATTTCAGGCATATCAAGTAATCCACTCAAATCTAATGCATCTATACATAAGACTTCAGAATGGGCAAAGTTGACTTCTTCCCTTTCAAATGATTGATCATCTATAAATGCCAGGGTATCTATACCAATATTAATACTTTCTGCTATTTTCTTTACTGACTCAGATTTAGGATTCCAGTTAATCTGAGGATACAAGAAATACTCAGTCAATCCAAGCTCCTCTAGTTTATTCATGGCGACTGAATGTTCGTTTTTACTTGATATGGATTGGAGAATTCCTCTGTCATCCAATTTTTTTATAATATCAACGATTCCATCCCTTAGAGCAACTTCTTTATCTTCAAGTATAACCCCTTTCCAAACTGTATTGTCTAAATCCCAAACGACACATTTTATCTTTATTTCTTTTTTCATATAAAATATCCTCCTTTATTAATAATTTCTAAAAGCATAAGAGGCAATCAAAATTTCATGCATTTGAGAAGTACCTTCAATTATTTCGTTAATCTTAGCATCCCTAAAAAATCTTTCTATCGGATAAGAATTGTGACAACCATTTCCACCATGTATCTGTACAGCATCAGATGCTACCTTGGTGATCATATTAGAAGAAAAGTATTTGGCAACCCATGTTTCCATAATAGTATCTGGATCCCCGATATCCTTTAAATATCCTGCCTTGTAGCATAATTGTCTAGCCGCCTTCACATTAACAATCATTTCAGTAATCATTTTTTTTATCAATTGATTTTCTTGTAATGGAGCTCCAAATTGTTTTCTTGTCTTTGCATATTTTACACTCTCTTCAAAACAAGCTTGTCCTAAACCGACACAACCCCATGCCACTGTATATCTTCCATAATCAAGACATGATAGTGCAACATGTGAAAGTCCAGCTCCAACCTTACATAAAATATTACCTACTGGAATACGACAATTTTCCATTTTTACTTCTCCAACCATGGAAGACCTGTAACCCAATAAACCCTTCATAGGATTAATAGATAAACCTTCAGTGTCTTTTTCTACTAAAAAAGCAGTAGGTTGTCCTTCACACTGGGCAAAAATCAAAAATACATCGGCAATTTGTGCCATGCTTATCCATTTTTTTTGACCATTTATTATATAAAAATCGCCGTCTCTCTCAGCTGTACTTTCTACATTTTTTGCATCAGAACCTACGTCAGGTTCTGTTAATCCAAAAGCTCCAATTTTTTCTCCCTTAGCCAATTTAGGCAACCAAAACTCTTTTTGCTCCTTTGAACCCCAACGCATGATTCCAAGAGCTACCATGCCATGTACAGTCAATAATATTCTGGCAGATGAACATCCCCGCGCCAACTCTTCAATCAAAATACCTAAAGTAACCATGTCCATCCCTAAACCACCATACTTTTTAGGCAACATAGAGCCTATATAACCTGTTTCAATTAATTTTTCTAATACTACAGGGTTCATTTTTTCTTCTTTGTCACTCTCAGTTGCTCCTGGTACTATATAATCATCTACAAACTGATGAAATTCCATTTGCTTTTTTAACTGATCATCAGTTAATTCAATTTTCATAACTCTCTCCTCCTTAATAGAAATTTATTTTCAAAAGTTTCAATCAACTATGATTTTTTATAAAACTCGCCCCCCTTTTTCACGGTAAATTTAATTCATCACATAAACATAACCAATGTCAAAGGGAGGTGATAATCCTTTGTTTTTCTTATGGGTCATTATTTAGAAACATTTGGATCTAAAAGTATTTGACAAACCAAAATCAAACCTTTACTTTAAGAATGAATTATACATGATACAACTTTTAGTTTATGCAGCTGTTTTTTTCTCCACAAATTCTACTATTTTATTAATAGTTTTGAAATTGTCAAGATCAAGATCTGCAGTATCTACAGTTATATCGAACTCTTTTTCAAGAAATAGTACAAGTTGCATTGCAAATAGAGAATTAACAAAACCTAAAGCAAATATATCTTCTTCCTCGTTCAATTCATGCTTTTTAAAAAAACGTCCTAAAAATTTTCTTACCTTCTCTGTAATTGTCACCTTAACGCACCTCACTTAAAATTTATGTTTAGTTTTAACTCAAAACGAATGTAATGCTTGTACATGATTTGTCAAATTACCTGTTCATCCAAATGTACATCCATTAAGAATACAGAAAAAATCTACCACTAGAGTCTACTTTATAACTTATATATTATATTCATCATAAGTATAAAAACCTTGACCAGACTTTCTTCCATTAAGCCCTGCTTCTGTCATTTTACGAAGAAGTGGACAAACTTTAAATTTAGGATCCTGATAACTCTCATATAATATATCTAAAGAATTTACCACAGTATCTAATCCGATAAGATCTGCCGTTTGCAATGGTCCCATTTTATGACCAAAACACTCTCTGAAAATTTTATCGACATCTTTTGGCTCAGCTACCTGATCCTGCACAACAAAAGCAGCCTCATTCATTAATAAATGTGATATTCTATTTGATACAAAACCTGGCAAGTCATTAACTAGCACCGCTTCTTTTCCAATACTACTTAAAAAATCATTCGTTTGCTGGATAGTTTCTTCCGAAGTATGATATCCTTTAATTGCCTCTACAGTGTTTTTTAGAGGAACAGGATTCATAAAATGTACTCCAATCACTTTTGAGGGATCATCCATAAGTGCTGCAACCTTTGTAATGGAGATACATGAAGTATTTACAAGGTAAATACAGGTTTCCTGGCATACATCATTTAATTTTTGATATACTTCTTTTTTTGTAAGCCAAATTTCAGGTACATTTTCAATGATCACATCTGCTCTCTTTAACAGATCATAATCTGTAGTTAATTTTATTTTTTGCATTACATCTTCAAAAGAGACTCCTTTACTTGACTTGTTAAAAAACGCCTGAAACCTCATGTTTTTTTTGATTTCATCACATGCTTTTTGTAATACCTCTTCTGATAAATCAAGTAATATTACTTCATGTCCGGCTTGAGCAACACTTTGAGTAACACCTGCTCCCATTACCCCTGCACCAATAACTCCTACAATACTCATTTTGATCACTCCTTTTATTTTGTTAATTTGAATCATTGAAATTTAGATCAGAAATTAAATGTAAAATCATCCTCAATATCCAACGGTGATTCTTCCTCAATCTTCATTGCACTGTTGATACGCATATCTCCAATTTTCAAATCAATATTATCACATATGATATTCAACAGCCCTACATAATCATCCAATATTCTTATAGCTGATTCTTTTTTATAAAGTTTTGTAGAATAATTTAAATTTAGAGTTAAGTTATTATCTCTTTCATATGCTTCTAGTTCAAGATCAAATAATGCTGCCTTTTCTTCCAAATCATAAGAACTTATTTTCATATCTTTTAAACAAATTTCATTTACTCCTACATTTTGAAGAACAAACATAACATCAAATAAAGGATTTCTGCTAACATCTCTTTTAATCTTTAATTTTGTTAAAAACTCCTCAAGCTGGCAATCCTGATTGTCAAAAGCATTTAATGAGTTAGTTTTGACTTCTTGTAAAAATTCTTTATAAGTTTTTGCCCAATTAGGTCTACATCTCAATACCAATGTATTTACAAACATACCTATTATTTTTTCCAAATCAGCATTGTAGCGTCCAACAATAGGAGTCCCGATAATAATATCATCTTGTGCAGAATATTTATAAAGCAAAATATAGTATGTTGAAAGTAATACTACAAAAAGGGTCGTATCCGTATCCTTTGCCAAAGTATAAATATGTTCAAGTAAATCACTACTTAATTCTCTCGATACTGTACTACCTTCAAAGCTTTTTACTTTAGGTCTAGGATAATCTGTTGGCAGATTCAGCACTGGTATTTCCCCTGCAAACATTTCCAGCCAATACTCCTCCTGTTTAGTTAACAGATCACTATTTTGAATCTGATTCTGATGTACAGCATAATCTTTATATTGAATCCTAAGTTCATCCAATTCATTTCCTTCGTATAATGCAGTAAATTCATTAATCAGTATATCAATAGAAACTCCATCAGTAATGATATGATGCATATCTAAAATCACTACATATTTCTGGTCAGATATTTTTAAAAACTTGATTCTAAGAAGCGGAGCCTCTGACAGAGAAAAAGGTGTGATAAACTTATTTATTTCATCATCTATTAAGTCTTCCCTTGTATTAACAACTTCTATATCGAAATCTACTTCATCTTTTATGATTTGAACTACTTCTTCATTTATTACCTTGAAATAAGTTCTTAAAGATTCATGCCTTTTGATCAGCTGTTTAAAACTATCTTTAAAACGCTGAATATCTAGCATTCCTTCAATTAAAACGACTTGATAAATGTTGTAGTTAATATTGCTTCCTTCCATCTCATTAATAAAGAATAATCTCTTCTGCGCTGATGAGGCTGGATAATAATCCATTTTCTCTACTGGCTCAATTGCAGAGTATGTATTCTTACATTCTACTGATTCGTCACTACCCAAACTCTCTAGGTGCTTTGCAATATCAGCAATTGTGATAAAAGTCAACAAATCAACTACACTTATTTGTATGCCAAGATCATTTTGAATCGAGTTGGCAATTTTAAGCCCAGATATTGAATCTCCACCTAACTCATAAAAGTTATCGTAAATTCCGATCTCAGAAAAGCCTAATATTTCGGCCATTATTTTACCTACTTTTAATTCCAGTTCAGAATACTCATCATTCTCTCTGCCTGTAATCTTTACTTCCCCGTTTCCTGTTCCCTCTTTTCTTTTTCCTTTCTTTTTTATATGGCCAATATGTAAATAAAGCAACTTCCTTATTTTATTAGACAATTTAAGCATAAATTTTTCAATAAGGTAAATAACTGAACCAGTATAATTAATTTCCCCTATAAGAACTCTAGGAATATCTTTATTTATTACTATATCCATATTTCCAATACCTTCCTGATTAAGAAGTGTTTTGAAAAGAGTGTCAATAGTAAAATCATGATGTACAGACATTCCAGTTTCTTTCCATGTAGACCAGTTAATAGTTATAGTCCTTTTGCCCAACATGTTCCTATAATAGGAGTATGAATCTAAATATGCGTTACCAGCAATATAATCGCCCTGTCCTGGAGCACTGAACATTGTCGCAATTGATGAAAATAAAATGAAAAAGTCAAGTTCATCATTTCTAGTTAACTTATCAAGAATCCATGTTCCATAGACCTTTGGAGAAAATATCTGATTAAACTCCTCTTTTGTTCTGGTCAAAATAGGTGCTGCGCCACCTACACCTGCTCCGTGTACTAATCCATTAATTTTTCCATATCTTTTTCTTATTTCATTTAGTACATTTTCTACTTCTTTAAAGTTTGCAATGTTAGCACTAAAACACTCAACTATTGCACCCATTGCTTCAATTTCTCTTATTTCTTTAATTTTCTTAATAGTATTCATATCTGCAGCAGCTTCAATAATTCTATTCCAGTCTCCACGATCGGGGATTGGAGTTCTATTAATTAAACCAAGTATAACTTTCTCTTTGGAAGCAAGGTATTTAGCAACTTCAAGACCTATTCCACCCATTCCACCTGTAACAACATAAACACCATCTGCTTTTATTTCAATATTTCTATCTTCAGCTAGGTCTACATCTATTTCCCTAAACTCCTCAACATAGCGAACACCTCTTCTGTATGCTACATTATACCAATCACTGATTAATTCTAATTCAGGAAAAATATCTTGAACTGTTGTGCTGTCATCAATATCAATACAACGGCATAATACATTAAATTGTTCTTTCCTTACAACTTTTCCCATCCCAAAAAGAATTGTATTTTCTGGTTTTATCCTTTCCTCAAAACCGTTTATTTGAGTTGTATAATCGGAAATTAATACTACATCCAGTTCTTGATGAATCTCAGCTCGATCAATTGCTCTTGTTAAGTAAGTAAGACTTAATACACCTTTTTTCTGATGATCTTCAAGTTCATTTAATGTTCCGATCTCAGTGTTATTATTTAATGTCATCATATGAATAATCTTAGATAGGTTCCTGTTTTTCATTACTTTCATTAATTCGTAATAATCTTCTTCTTCTCCTGATATAATGTATTTATTTTTGTTTATTTCTTTAAATGAAGATCCCATCTCTACTTCTATTACTTCTCTACCATCTAAAATATATTTCTCAGTTATAGCATCACTTATATCCTTTTCTCCTTTAAAAATAAGTACACTTCCATCTACTAATACACTATCATTAGAGGATATCTTTTCAACCTGCCAGCCAATTGTATAGAATTTATCCGCTTTATTCTCCAGAGGAATCTTCTTTTCACCTTCAGGAATATTAATCCAACATCTATTATCCTCAAAAGGATAGGTAGGCAAGCTAATTTTTCTCACAGCTTCGTTTTTGTATAATTCATCCCATTGAACTTCTGCCCCTTGAATGTAAAGCTGAGCAATTTCAGTTAAACACTCGATATTCTCTCTATTAGATTCTATAAAACTCTTAATTTTTTCCTGTGCTTGTCTGCTAAAATTAATTCTATCTTTTTCAGTTATTTCTCCAGTCAACTTTTCTTTTTTATTCTGCGGTACAATCTTATGAGCAGCAAAATATCCAGAATAGTTTTTTAAACAATCCAGTCCTTCATCTAGAACTTTCCTTAACTTTTCCTTCAATTCTTCCAAAGTCGTCACTACTGTAGCAAATCTAAATTTATAATGTCCCCTTCCTGCGTTAGCAGTATAACAGATATCTCCCAGTTCAACTTCATTTGATTTTTCTAAAAATTGTATGTAGTTTGATATTAAATTTTCTAAAACATTACTACTTTTAGCTGAGAGAGTAAATATATGAACATTTGAAACTTCACCTTTCCGCTCAATAATTGGTGCTTCTTCCAAAACCATATGGCAGTTTGTTCCGCTGAATCCAAAAGAACTTATAGCACATCTCATAGGTAAGTCTTGATTATCCCACTTTCTCAGTTTATTGTTAACATAAATTGGAGATTTGGTAAAATCAATTTTGGAATTTGGTTTATTAAAGAAAAGATTGGGTGGAATTTGTCGATTTTTAAGAATAAGAATACATTTCAACAATCCAGCCAGTCCAGCACTCTCATACCCATGTCCCAAATTTGTTTTAATAGTTCCTAAGGCACAGATTTGATTTTTATCCGTATATCTTCTAAAAGCCTTCTCAAGACCATCTATTTCAAGTGGATCTCCAAGTTCTGTTCCTGTTCCATGGGCTTCAATATATGAAAGAGTTTCTGGATTAATATCAGCTTTTTCCCATGCTTTTAATATAACATCTCTCTGTGAATCAGGATTAGGTGCTGTAATACCAATCGACGAACCATCCTGATTTACTGCACTACTTTTAATAACTGCATAGATATTATCCTTGTCCCGTTTGGCTTTACTAAGTGGCTTTAATACAATCGTAATAATTCCTTCTCCCATACCAGCTCCATCAGAGTATTCATCAAATGTTCTAGTTCTCCCATCAGAAGATTCAATACCCATTTTCAAATATTCCTTATCCACTGGAAGAAGATTCATTTTGATTCCACCAGCAATTGCCATATCACAATCACCTGTCTGTAATGCCTGACATGCAAGATGAACAGATATCATAGAAGAAGAGCAAGCTGTATCCAATACCATTGTAGGTCCTTTTAAATCTAGCAAATAAGCAATTCTACTTGGGAGCATAGCAGTAACATTTCCCACTCCTGCATCAGCCATTAAGGACGGATCAACATCTAAAATCATTTTTAGATAACAATCTTTTGCATTACTTGCATATCCTACATAGACTCCCGTTTTACTTCCGGAACTTTTTTTTCCACTATAACCAGCATCTTCAATTGCATTCCATGCAGCTTGAAGAAACAATCTCTGATAAGGATCCATTAGATTAGCCTCGTTCGGAGAAAGGCGAAATAATCTATAGTCGAACTTATCAATATCCTCTATATATGCACATTCCGAATACTTAAGATCCTTAGTATTCTCCAGCCCAGTGTAATTATAATATCTTTCAATGTCAGACTTTCTTGATTCAGGAAGTCTTCCGATATAATCGACATTATTTTTAATATTGGCCCAAAATTCATCAATACTATTTGATAAAGGTAATTTTGCACCAATCCCTATAATGGCAATATCTTCCTTTGGATTTATATCTGCATTTTTAAGATATTTCAGTAACATAGCTGCAGTTTCTCTTTCAATCTTACCAGAAGTGATATTTTCAATAATAAACCTCATCATTTTTTGCATAAATTACAACTCACCTCCATTTTAAAATGTACCTCACTTGATCAAATCCATAGCTTCATCAATATTAATATTACCTTCTTCAACATTTTTTAACATCTGATTCAAGTCTTCTAATTCTTGGTCTATATTAGATTCTGTTTCTCCTCCAACTTTACTTGCAATATATTTTGATAAGCTAGCTACTGTAGTATAATTGAAAAGGTCTATTAATTTGACTACACCTGGGTACTCTTGATCGAGAATGATATGCATTCTATTGATCATAACTGAATCTCCACCCAACTCAAAAAAGCTGTCATTTATATCAATTTCCATATATCCTAATATTTCGTTGTATATTTCTGCTACTTTAATCTCAATTTCAGAAAATTCTTCACCATCTCTTCCTTTCAGTTCCATAGTTCCACTCTGCTTGACAAACTGGTCATTTTTATTAACTTTTTTATTTTTCTTGTTTTGATCAAGCACAATTTGTATTTTTTCACTTATCTTTTCTGAAAGTTTAAATGGAAGATTTTCAAGCAGGAAAAGGAACTGAGGGAGATAACTAAGTTCACCAATGAGTATCCTGCTAATTTCTTTACCTAATATTCCTCCAAAACCTTCCAGAGCTTTTTCTGTAGTAAGTGCTGTAAAGAGAGCGTCATGATTAACATCATAATCTACAGCCATTCCCGTCTCTTTCCAAGTAGTCCAATTAATTGTCAGTGCTTTCCTATTCTTTCTTCTCATAAATGGCGCAAAAGAATCAAGATAAGAGTTTGCAGCGGTGTAATCACCATATCCTGGCTCACCCAAAATTGACTGTCCAGATGAGAACATTACGAAAAAATCTAGGTCTTCATTCCTGGTTATTTTTTCAAGAACCCAGGTACCAAATACTTTTGGATTGAATACTTGATCAAAGGCTTCCTGACTCTTTATGAACAGAATGCCATCACCAGGAATTCCAGCAGCATGAATAACACCACTTATTTTTCCATATTTAGCCTTAAGATCATTGATAACTTTCTCAGACTCCTTTAAATTTGATATATCTGTACTGTAGTAAACTACCTCTGCACCTTTCTCTTCGATTCTTCTTATACCGTTAATTTTTTTACAGAGCTTTTTATCTTCATTGGCGCTAAGGATAGTATCCCATTGATTCTTCTCAGGAATCGGAGATTTAGCAAGTAACGCAATTTTTATTTTATTAAAAGATGCTAAATATGCAGCAATTTCAAGTCCCATTCCTCCTGTTCCCCCAGTAATCAAGTACACTCCATCTTCTTTAATCTCGATTGGCTTATCTTCAACTGTTTCAATGTCAATTTCTTTGAACTCCTCAATATATCGTTTACCTTCTCTATAGGCTACTTGATATATATTTTCAGAAATACCCATTTCATTTAAAATACTTTCAAAACACATATTTTTGTCTATATCTATACACTTAACTTTAAGGTCTGGATGCTCCTGATAAATTACTTTTCCAATACCCAGTAATGGAGCATTTTCTGGATAAATTTCTGATTCATTTCCTGTTACATCGTAAACATACTCAGAAATAATATTAATATTAACATTACTGTCAAGCCTTGCTCTGACTATTGCCCTGATAAGATAAAAGAGTGAATACACACCACGAACTTGTGACTTTTTCAGTTCTTCATAAGAATTAATCTCTAATTTTTCATCAATCGAGGCAAGGTGAATTATTCTAGAAAGTTTGCCTTCTTCTATACCCAGAAGAATTTTGTCATAATCCTCTTCTTCGCCTCTTATGATAAAGTTTCCATTACTTTCTTCACAATATTCATTGCCAAACTCAACTGTCCTTATATCAACTCCAAATTCCGACCATTTTGAATAAAACTTTTTCCAGATTCCTTTAGAATCTTTAAAAATAATAACAACTCCATCATCTTGTAGTGAACTTTCAGCAGATATTTCATTATTATTCCATTCGACAGTAAAATACATATCTTTTTCGTCATCCTGAACTTCATTAATCCGTTGGGGAATATCTAACCAACAACGCTCACGTTCAAATGGATATGTTGGTAAACTAACCTTTACTCGGTCTGAATCCTTGTACATACTTTCCCAATCAATATCTGCTCCCGATTTATAAAGTTGGCAAATTTGTTCTAAAATATCTACATTTGCACCTTGAGTTGATAAATACTTCTCCGTTTCTAGTTTAGCCTGTTTTTCAAAAACCAACCTTTCTTCTTCGGTTATTTCAAAAGCTTGATTTTTGACCTTGTTATTACCTATAACCTTAAAGAAGCCGTAAAAAATATCTTTCTCTATTTGCTTACTATCCTGAAAGTTTTTCAGTTTATTCAATAAATCTTCTTGATCTCTATAGAGTATTGCCAGTCTATAATTGTAATGTCCTCTACCAGTATTAGCAGTATAAGATATATCTGAAACCTCTGTACTTTCATTTTTTCTAATATACTCTATATATTGTTTAACTAGAGTTATCAATCCTAATTCGGTTTTGGCTGATAGGGTCAAAACATCAACTAATGGAACTTGTCTATTTTCTTTGAGATAAACAGGAGCTTCTTCCAAAATCATATGACAATTTGTCCCGCTAATGCCAAAGGCACTAACACCACATCTTCTGGGAAAACCATTCGTTTCCCATTCTCTTGAACGAGTATTCACATATATCGGCAACTCACTAAATTTACTTGCTTGATTAGGAATTCCAAAATATAAACTAGGTGGTATCTTCTTGGATTTCAAGGCCATAACAGTTTTTATTATACTCAAAACCCCTGCGGCTTCGGAAGAATGTCCAACATTACCTTTAACAGACCCAATCGCACAAAATTGTTTTTTATTTGTATGTTTTCTAAAAGCGTCTGTAATACCCTTTATCTCTATTGGATCTCCCAGTTTGGTTCCTGTTCCATGAGTCTCTATATATGACATTGTTTCTGGTTCTACCTTTGCGTCTTTCCAGGCCTTTAAAATAACATCTGTCTGTGCTGCTGGATTTGGAGCTGTAATGCCAACACAATTTCCATCCTGATTTACTGCGTACCCTTTTATTACAGCATAGACATTATCTCCATCCTTCAAAGCCTTTTTTAATGGCTTCAAAATTATAGCACCTACTCCTTCACCGATCCCTGAACCATCAGAAGTATTGTCAAAAGCTCGAGTCCTTCGATCAGAAGACTCAATACCTATCCTCATTAATTCATGATCTCTAGGAAGCAAGTTAACTTTTATTCCACCAGCTATTGCCATATCACACTTTTTATTTCTTAATGCATCACAGGCTTGAGTAATTGCAACTAGAGAAGATGAACAGGCAGTATCAATGAGCATACTAGGACCCTTTAAATCAAATAAGTAAGCTATCCGGCTA
Source organism: Halanaerobiales bacterium (assembly GCA_023128035.1). Next base: position 20,823 of record JAGMES010000020.1, read on the forward strand.
GGAATTACCGACGACAGGTTTCCTATTAAAGAAATAGGTAAAGCAGTAGGTTCAACATCATAAACCTGTTGCAAATAAATATCCCTTAGAATACTTGAAAATCCTGCATATATACCAGTATTGCTGCCTCTCAGTTTGTTTCCACCATACCCTGCATCTTCTATAGCTTGCCAAACGGTTTCAAGGAATATTTTTTGATTTGGATCCATAAGAGATGCTTCTTTGTAGGATAATCGAAATAGCTTATAGTCAAATTTATCAATCTCTTCCATATAACCATTTACACAAAATTTTATTTCTTCTTCAGGAGTATTTATATAAGTCAGATAGTCAGTCAAATCTTTACTCCTTAACTCAGGAATTGGAGTAATACAATCAAGACCACACTCAAGATTATGCCAATATTCTTCCACATTCTCAGCTAGCGGCATTTTTCCTGCCATTCCTATAATTGCAATATCTTCAGTCTCTTTAATATCTACCTGTTTCGCCAACTTTACCATTTCAATGGCAGCTTCTTTATCAATTTTACCCTGTTTTGTGTTTTCAATAATGAATTTAAACAATCTATCCATCATAACCCCTCCAGTAGAATGCTATATTCCCTTTAGAATATTAACAGCCTCCTCAATATTCAAATCATCTTTTTCTAAGTTTTCAAAAATATCCCTTATATCATCCTCAGCATTTTTCTCCTTCTGGTTCTCCGTCTCTTGAGCTTCATTTCCCTGTTGTTTGCTATCAATATATTCAGCCAATCTGTAAATAGATGTATGCTCAAATATATCAGCAATATCGACAACTCCCGGAAACTTCTCATCAATAAATCTATGCATGCGTGTCAAAATGATAGAATCAGCTCCAAGTTCAAAGAAATTATCGTATACATTTATCTCATTAAAACCCAATGATTCCATGCATATTTTAGCAAGTACTGTTTCTGTTACTGCATAGTCATTTTCTTCTTTTCCTGTTAAAATAACCTCATCAGAATTATTTTGTGTAGTATTTTTCTTTATCTGTTTGATATTAATATTCAATTGATCTAATTTTTTCTGAATCTTAGCAGAAAGTCGAACTGAGAATTTATTTAAAAGATAAATAATTTTACTTTCGTAATTGATTTCACCGATCAATGCCCTCTGTAAATCCCTATTCAACAATTGATCCATATCATTAATAGCATCATTTGTTCGAATTGCCTTAAACATTGTATCAATGTTGGAATTAAGTTCAACTGACATACCAGTTTCCTTCCATGTACACCAATTAATAGTCACAGTATATTTGCCTTTCCTGTTCCTATAGGCAGAGTAAGAATCTAAATAACTATTGGCAGCAATATAATCCCCCTGTCCAGCCATACTAAACATGGTTGCAACTGAGGAAAACAGGATAAAGAAATCCAAATCGTCACTTTCTGTTACCTTATCTAGCACCCAGGTTCCATGTACTTTAGGCAAAAATACATTATTAAAATCTTTTAGCTTCCTGCTTTCTATCGCTTCTATCCCTCCAACTCCTGCAGCGTGAACAATTCCATTGATTCTTCCAAATCTTTTTCTTAAATCATCTATTACTTCTTTGATAGCTCCAAAGTCACTAACATCAGCGCTAAAAAACTCTATGCACGAACCATTGGCTTCAATGCTTATTAAATCATTAATTTTTCTTATAATCCTTTGATCTCCAGATTCTTTCAATATCTTATCCCATTTTTTCTTCTCAGGAAATTTAGATCTGTTAATAAGAGCGAAATTCACTTTCTTTTCCGCAGATAGGTATTTTGCTACTTCCAGTCCTATACCTCCTGTTCCACCAGTAATTACATACACTCCATCACTATGTATTTGAATATCTCTTTCTTTTTTAGTTTCTATATCTATTTCCCTAAATTCTTCAACATAACGAACACCTTTTCGATAAGCTACATTATACCACTCAACATTTGCTTCTAATTCCTCCAAAATGCTCTCAATAGGAGTATCATCGTCAATATCCAGACAACGACATACCAAATTAGGGTATTCCTTCCTTACTACTTTGCCAAATCCTAATAGTGTTGCATTTTCTGGTATAATTTTTTCTTCAAAACTATTTATTTCAGTAACATACGATGATACTAAAACTACATCCATATTCTCTGTCATCTCGTTATTTGCCATAGCCCTTGTCAGGTTAAAAAGGCTAAACAAACCCATTTGTTGACTATTATCAAGAGATTCTATACAATCAATATCCTGTTCATTACTTAGAGTAAATAAATGGACAATCTTCGAAATATTTTTTTCTTTTAACTCTCCAATTAATTTGTGATAGTCGTTTTCGTTACCAGAAATAATATATCTTGTAGAATCCAATTTCTCATAACAGGAACCTTCTTCTACCTGATAAACAGTTTTCCCCTTTTGTTTATACGCATCTATAATTTTTTGACCGATCCCTTGCTTATCTTTGAAAACAAGCAAATCACCAGATTCAACTTGCTTCTCACTAGTATCCAATTTTTCAATTTGCCAACCCATTGTATAAAAGTGATCAGGTTTTTCTACAATATTGCCATATTTTTTACCTTGAGGAATATCAATCCAACACCTTATTTTCTCAAAAGTATATGTAGGCAGACTTACTCTTTTCACATAAGCTGGATCATAAAGATTACTCCAATTTACATCGGCTCCTTTAATATAATATCTGCATATTTTTTCAAGAGTTTTAATATCAGGATTGGTCTTTAACAATCCATTAAGCTCTTGATCGACTTTTTTATTAAGATCCATTTTTTCATTATCTATAATCTCCTCATCCTTTTTTATATCCTGACAATTACCGTAATAAATTTCTGGACCTTGATATTGAGATAAATTTTCTATATTTATCTTTTCTAAGCTTTCTTTAAGTTCTTCTCCAGGTTTTATAGATAAAGCTAATCTGTAGTTAAATATATCTCTTCCTGTATTTGCTGTAAAACATACATCTGTCTTATTCAATTTGGACTGTTCTGCAAAGAATTTTTGATACTCCAATATAAGCTGTTTAAGAGATTCTTCACTATTTGCAGACAAGGTGAAAACCTGAGGAATCTCATGTTTAATTTCTTCTCTATAAATTGTAGGAGGTTCCTCCAAAACAATATGACAGTTAGTTCCACTAAATCCAAATGCACTTACAGCACCCTTTAATAGTCCTGGATTTTTATCCAATTTTCTAGATTTATCATTCACGTAAACGGATAAGTCTGTAAACTCCACTTTTTCATTTGGTTTGTTAAAGTTGAGAGTAGGTGGAAACTCTCTATGGGCCAACGTTAAAACTGCTTTAGTAAAACTTGCTAAACCTGCTCCTTCAAATAAATGTCCTAAACTTGATTTTACTGCTCCAATAGCACAAAAATGCTTTCTATCTGTGTATTTGTTAAAGGCTTTTTGTAACCCATCAAGCTCTATAGGATCACCTAACAAGGTTCCTGTTCCATGAGCTTCTATAAAGGATAATTCTTCTGGTGAAATACCCGCATTTTCCCATGCTTTAACGATAACATCTGTTTGTGCATCTGGATTAGGCGCTGTAATCCCAATAGAAGATCCATCCTGATTAACTGCACTTCCCTTAATTGTTGCATATATATTATCTCCATCTTCTATTGCTTTCCATAAAGGCTTTAATAAAACAGCAGAGGAACCTTCACCTAATCCTGAACCATCAGCTGAATTATCAAAGGTCATAGTTTTACCAGTAGAAGACTCTATTCCGATCTTCATATTTTCTCTATCAAGTGGGAATAAAATAATTCTTACACCACATACAATTGCCATATCGCAATCTCCATTTTTAATGGCCTTACATGCAGTATGCATTCCTACTAGAGTAGATGAACAGGCCGTGTCAATAACCATTGTAGGTCCTTTTAGATTTAAAAAGTATGAAATTCTACTAGGCATCATGGCGGTTATATTTCCAACAGCTGAAATTGGTAACATATCAGGGCTTACTTCATATATCATTCTCTGATATGAATCTCTAAAATTGCTGGCATATCCTAAATAGATTCCTGTATTCGTTCCTGATAGTTTTCCCCCTGCATAACCCGCATCTTCTATAGCGCTCCATACTGTTTTCATCAAAAGTCTTTGATAAGGATCAGTGTATTTTGCTTCAATAGGAGTAAGCTTAAAAAAACTATAATCAAACTGATCAATTTGTGACAGAAAACCTCCATTGAAATATTTTATCTCTTCTGGTTCTTCTCCCTCTACGTAACAAAGATAATCATTAATATCCTTCCTTCTTGATTCAGGAAAACTACTAATATGGTCTACACCGTTCTTTAAGTTTTTCCAATATTCCCTGATATCTTTCGCTAAAGGCATTTCTACAGCCATACCAATAACTGCTATATCATTATTTTTTTCCATATCATTTTTTTTAGATTTAACTTCAACCTTTGTTTCAGATTGATCAAAGCCACCAATGAACTGAGCAAGCTTTGAGACCGAAGTATGGGCAAATAAATCAGTTACTTTAACTTTTCCAGGGAACTGCTCTTCAAGCTTTAAATGCATCCGGTTAAGCATCACCGAATCTCCACCAAGTTCAAAAAAACTATCGTGAATATTTATCTTATTAAAACCAAGAATTTCTTTGTACACAGATGCAACTTTCTTTTCAATTTCAGTAAATTCAGTCGGATCTTTCCCTACTAATTTCACATCATCATTAGAACGACTAACAGACTCGACAACTTTCAATTTTTTCAAGCTTCGATTATAATTCTTGCTTTCCTCAACTGCTTTCTCTATCTTCTGAGATAATCTAAATGGATAATTTCCAAACATCGGTAAGTACTCACTGTTGTGATTTAACTCGCCTATTACAACTCTTTGAATGTCCCTGCTTATAACATTATCAAATCCCTTTATGGCCTGTTCTGTCGATATAGCTTTAAATATTAAATCTTTATTAAATCCATAATCAACCGACATACCCGCTGACTTCCATGAAACCCAATCAATTGAAAGGGTAGGTTTACCCTTTTTATTTCTATAAGCTGCATAAGAGTCCAGAAAAGCGTTTGCAGCTACATAATCTCCTTGTCCTACCTCTCCAATTATTGAAACACCAGAAGAAAATAATACAAAGAAATCCAGTTCATCATTAGATATGAGATCATCCAAAATCAATGTACCTTTCAGCTTTGGATTAATTACATTGTCAAATACATCCTTTTCTTTTCTAATAATATAGCCATCGCCTGGCACACCAGCTGCATGAACTACACCATTAATTTTTTCAAATTTATCTCTAATTTCATTAAAAACTTTTTTCATTTCAAAGGTATCAGCTACATCAGCTTTGCAACATACTACACTGGATCCTGAAGCCTCAATTTCTTTAATAACTCTAATTTTATGACATATTTTTGTATTATTACCTTGAACCAAAATTTCTTCCCATAAACTACGGTCAGGCATTCCGGAACGGTTAATTAAGACTAAATTAACTTTGGCTTTTGATGCGAAATACTTTGCAATTTCAAGACCAATACCACCAGTTCCACCAGTAATTATATAGACATTATTTTCTTTTATCTCAATATTTCTACTGTGGAATGTGTTAATGTCAACTTCTGTGAATTTTTCAACATACCTATTACCATTTCGGTAAGCTGTCTGATACATATCTGCACAATTTTTTATTTCTTTAAGAAGATTCTCCGAGCTAACTTCTAAATCAATATCTATACATCTACACTTGAGATTTGGATATTCCATAGATACAACTTTACCAAGTCCATACATTGTGACATTTTCAGGCTTAATATATGTCTCATCACCAGTTACCTCCACAGCATATTCAGAAACTAAGCAAATATTAGTATTTTCACTTATACCATTTTTTATGAGTGCTCTGGTTAGATAAAATAAGCTATACATTCCAAGAGATTGACTTTCTTCAAGTTCATCAACATTATTCACTATAGTATTACCTACTGTGAATAGGTGTACTATTGTAGAAATGTTATTATCTTTAACAGATTCTATTAGTCGATGATAACTTTCTTCATCATTTCCTACTTCATATGAATACTCGTTCGATTTTTCAAATACATTTCCATAAGATACCTCAATAACATTTCTTCCTTCCAATCTCAACTGATCAACAATTGAACTCCCCATTCCTCTGTCATCCTTCAATACCATCACTGCCCCATCAAAAGCAATATTGGTACCATTTGGTTGATTTTCTTTTATCCACTCCATTGAATAATATAAATCAGTGTCATTTATTCTACTCAAAGAAGAGGGGAACTCTGGTAGTTCAACCCAGCATCGATGTTGATCAAAGCAATATGTTGGAATACTAATTTTTTTGGTTTGTTGATCTAAAAATATCTGATCCCAGTCTACTTCAGCACCTTTGATATACAATCCACATAAATTCTTTAATACTTCAAGCTCGGGAGTTTCTTTCATCTTTATAATCTCTACCAGATTAGAGACTTCCTTTGTTAGAGAACCAATCTGCTCTATATTGACACAATCTGGTTCAAAATAATCCGTTTCTCGAGAAACTACCTTATGATAACCATAATAAATACTATCATGGCATTTAATATTCTCAATATCTATGTTATCAAGTATAATAGCAAGTTCTTCAATATCTTTTACAATTACAGCAAATCTAAAATTATAATGACCCCTTCCGGTAACTGCCGTATAGCACAAATCTCTTAAATTAATATCTTCTACCTTTTTTAAATACGTTTTATATTCTTCTAAAAGACCTGTAAATGATTCATAACTCTTTGCAGAGATCGTGAAAATATAATTTCTTTCATCTTTATCTTTTGATTTATTCTGGTTTTCGGGAGCCTCTTCTAGTACTAAATGACAGTTCGTGCCGCTTATACCAAAAGAACTTACTCCACATCTTCTTTTCTCCCCATTAGTCACCCAATCTCTTTCTACAGTATTAACATATACTGGAGAATTTATAAAATTAATTGTGCTGTTGGGTTTATTAAAATGAAGAGATGCAGGAATTTTTTTATTTTTTAATGCCATGACAGCTATAATCAGATTGCTGATTCCAGCTGCTTCATACATATGTCCAATATTGGTTTTAAACGACGCAATACCACAAAACTGAGACTTATTTGTATATTTAAGAAAAGCATTAGTTATACCCTGAATTTCAATTGGATCCCCCAGGTTTGTACCTGTTCCATGGGTTTCAATATAAGATATTGATTCAGGATTAACTTGTGCATCTTCCCAGGCACTAATCAATACTTCAGTCTGCGCTGCAGGGTTAGGGGCAGTAATCCCCATACAATGTCCATCTTGATTTAGACCAACACCTTTTATAACCGCATAAATGTTATCTCCATCCTTTAAAGCTTTGCTTAAAGGTTTCAAAAGAACAGCACCTATACCATCCCCTATACCTGTCCCATCAGAATTATCATCAAAAGTCCGTGTCCGACCATCAGATGACTCCATACCTATTTTTTCTGATTCCTTATCACTTGGAATGAGGTTAATTTTTACCCCACTGGCAATAGCCATATCAGACTGACCGCTTCGAATTGATTGACACGCTAAAGCTACTGCTACCAATGACGATGAACAGGCTGTATCTACAACAAGACTAGGACCTTTTAAGTTAAAAATAAAAGATAATCTACTGGGAATTATCGGTGTAAGATTTCCTACAATGGAAGTAGCATCCAAAAGTGAGTTTTCGCAAATTATTTTTCCGTAACTATCTCTTAAATTGCTAGAAAAACCAACAAAAACCCCTGTTTTGGTCCCACTAAGTTTTTTTCCTCCATAACCCGCATCTTCGATAGCTTTAAACGCTGTTTGCAAAAATAGACGTTGGTTCGGGTCCATTGAACTAGCTTCTTTTGGAGAAATCTTAAAAAAACCATAATCAAATTGATCAATATTTTCAAGATAAGCACCTTCACAATATTTAATATCTTCCGTTGAATCACTCACACTAGCAAAGTAGCGGTCAATATCCTTTTTTCGAGATTCTGGAAAAGTTCTAACAAAATCAATACCATTACTAACATTGTTCCATAATTCATCAATATTTTCCGATAACGGAAAATTTCCAGATATTCCTATGATAGCAATCTCTTTTTCGTTTGAATTTTTTTGGCTTTTCATCATAGTTAACAATTGGGCAGCTGTCTGTTTTTCTATCTTGCCAGAATTAATATTTTCAAGTATAAACTTATATATATTTGACATAACGTTCTCTCCTCATTAAGAAAAAATTTTAGAGTTCTTCCATCTTTGAAAGCACTTCATCTAACGTCATACCACCTTTTTCCATTTCATCTAACATACTGAATACATCATCCTGAATATTTTCATTTACATTTTTATTTTCATACAATACCTCATTGTCAGTATCTTTATCTGCGATATATTTAGATAATTTAAGTATGCTAGAGTACTCAAATATATCAGCTATTGCAACCTTCCCAGGATAGTACTCTTCTAAGCGAGTGTACATCTGCTTTATAAGTATAGAATCAGCACCCATTTCAAAAAAACTATCATAAATATTTATTTCCTCATAGCCGAGGGTTTCTCTACATATTCTGGCAATCGTTAACTCAATTTCTGTGTACTTTTCTCCATGTTTTCCCAAAAGTTTTACATTACCCGAAGATTGCTTAGCTACTTTTTTTCTCTCAACTTTTCTACTCCGATTATTTAAACGTTCCTTAATTGTAGGAGAAAGATCAAATAAATTTTTTTCAAGCAAATAAATCATTTCTCCTTTATAATTTATTTCTCCAATCAATACCTTGTTAATTTCTCTTGATAAAACCTCTTCAAAACAGGTGATTGCCATTTCATTTTTCATGCCTTTAAATAAAGTGTCTCTTCCCAGTCCACTTCGAGCAGCCATTCCAGTCTCTTTCCATGTTGACCAGTTAACAGCTACCGTTCTCTTACCATTCTTATTTCTGTAGTCTGAATACGCATCAAGATATGAATTAGCAGCTACATAATCAGCTTGACCAGGCGCATCGAAGATGGTTGCAATTGAAGAAAACAGTACAAAGAAATCCAATTCATCTTTTAAAGTAAGTTGATCAAGAATCCATGTTCCATGTACCTTTGGCCTAATAACACAATTCAAATCTTTAAGTTTTTTGTTAACAATAACCTCACTCACTGCTACTCCAGCTCCATGAATAATTCCATTAATCTTTCCAAATTCTTTGCGAAGATCATTTAATACTTTTTTCATGGCCTCCAGATCACTAACATCCACACTACAACATTTTACGGATGTCCCCATAGATTCAATTTCTTTAATACAATTAATCTTTTTTATATTATTTTCGTCTTTGTCGTCAGCCAATAGATCCACCCATTCATCTTTTTTAGGTAAACCAGTTCTACTAAGCAAAGCAATATTAACTTTTTCTTTAGATCCCAAAAATTTAGCAACTTCCAGACCAATTCCACCTGTACCACCAGTAATTAGATATATTCCATCCCTTTTAAGCTCTAACTTTCTTTCTCGTTTTTCTTCTAAAGCTACTTCTTTAAATTCTTCAATATATCGATTACCCTTTCTATATGCAATACGATAACAATTAGTTAATGTATCAAGTTCATCTAAAATATCTGCAGCTTTAGTTGAATCATCTATATCGATACATCTACAGGAAATATTGGAATGTTCTTTTCTAAGAACCTTTCCAAATCCGAATAAAATTGAGTTTTCTGGTTTTATTCGATCTTCTGTACCATCCACTTCACAAACATAATCAGATACCATCACTACATCTATCACCCTATCAATTGCACAGTTTATTAACGCCTTTGATAAGTGATAAAGACTAAATATTCCCTTTTCATTTCTCTGATCAAATTCTTCAACTGCGGAAACTTCAGATCGTTCATTTAGAGAGGCTAAATGAATAATCTTTGAAATATTCATCTGCTTTATTTCCATAGCTAATTTCGTATAATCTTCCTCAGCACCGGATATTGAAATTTGTTTTCCATCTAACTTAGAATAATCATTTCCAAATTGAACCTCCAATATTTTTAAACCTTTATTTCGATACATATTTGCAATTTCACTGCCAATACCTTTATCATCCAAGAATATGAGAATAGCATCATCTGTAGTCTTTACAGCAGTAGCTTCCAAATTTTCCGTTTTCCATCCAATAGAATAAAACATACATTTTTCTGAATCTTTGATTTCTTCCTTCAAAAACTGAGGTATTTCTATCCAGCACCTCTTTTTGGCAAATTTGTAGCTTGGTAAATTAACTTTAGAATATCTTTTGCCAATGTAAAATATGTCCCAATCTATATCAGCCCCCTTGACATAAAGACGACAAATTTCGGTTTTAATTTCTTCATCACTACTATTAACAAAATTATAGTCTTTAAGCAATTCCTCTGCTCTGATATTTAATTCTCTCTTAAGAATCTCAGTAAGTTCATTCTTTTCTTTTAGTTCTTTCCCTTCTGGTACCACCTTGTGTTCTCCATAAAATACACCTATTCTCTTAGCATCGTCTAAATCGACTTTTCCCAACTTTTCTAACTTAGATATTAAATTTTCAATACAATCTACTGTAAATGCCACCCGATATCTATATTGACCACGGCCAATATTAAGGGAATAACAAACATCTGATAAACTGAATTCTTTACTTTTTATATAATCTTTCAAGTTATTAATCATATCATACAGTGACACTTTGTTCTGAGCAGAAATTGTAAATATTTGCGTTTTTTCACATTTGCTTAATTTATAGTTATCGGGTACCTCTTCCAAAATGACATGACAATTGGTTCCACTAATACCAAAAGAACTTACACCACATCTTCGAGGTTGATCTTTTACATCCCAATCCCTCAACTTCGTATTTACATAAACAGGAGAATCTTCAAAATCAATCTTACTGTTAACTTTATTAAAATTAATGGATGGAGGAATTTTCTTATTTTTCAATGCAAGTATAGCCTTTATAAAACCTGCAACCCCTGATCCTTCATATATATGACCAATATTTGTTTTAATAGAACTAATAGCACAGAATTGCATTTTATCTGTATATTTTTTAAAAGCTTTTTTAATAGCCTCTATTTCAATGGTATCTCCCAGTTTTGTTCCTGTACCGTGCGCCTCAATATACTGAAGTGTGTCAGGATGTATGCCTGCATTTTCCCAAACTTCAGTCAGTAAATCTACTTGAGACTGTGGATTTGGTGCAGTTATTCCCATAGATGTCCCATCCTGATTTGTCATACTTCCTTTAATTACAGCATAAATACTATCATTATCCCTAATAGCTTTATTTAACGGTTTTAATAGAACTGCTGCAACCCCTTCTCCCAAGCCTGATCCATCGGAGTTATCGTCAAAAGTCCTTGTCATAGAGTCAGAAGACTCTATTCCAATCTTATAATAATCTTTATCTATTGGAAAAATTCCGATTCTTGCTCCACCAGCTATCGCCATTTCGCATGTACCATCACGGAGTGCTTTACATGCTAAGTCTACTGCAACCAAAGAAGATGAACAGGCAGTATCGACAAGCATACTTGGCCCTTTAAGATTTAAAATATACGCTATTCTACTAGCAGTCATTGAAGCAAGATTACCAGCAGTAGAAATTGGAAGTAAAAATGGATCAACTTCATGAATCATCTCTTTATATTTGTATCCTTCCAAATCGCTGATTAAACCCAAATACACCCCTGTATTACTTCCAACAATCCTTTTTCCTCCATATCCAGCGTCCTCTAATGAAGACCATGCCACTTGAAGAAAGAGTCTTTGTATTGGATTCATCAAACTAGCTTCTTTGGGCGACATATGAAAAAAATCATAATCAAATTTGTCTATATCGTCAATGTAGGCTTTCTTTAAATATTCTACTCCATCAATCTTTCTTATAAATTCCAGGTATCGATCTGTATCCTGTTTTCTTTCTTTCGGCAAATTGCAGACACAATCTAAACCATTTTCTATAATTGTCCAATATTCATCAAGATTGTCTGCCATAGGAAATTTTACAGCCATTCCTATTACAGCAATTTCTTTAGTTGAAATCTCCTTTATGATTGGATCCTCATCCACTACATGAGCATCCAATCTCAAATCATCTAAACTTAACGTTGATTTATGCAACCCTTTCACCACCCTATAAAATAGTAACTTCCTCTTCTAAAGAAGATGAAAGCATTTTTCCGATATGAGCTAATAATTTCATATAACTAAGAAACATTTCCCTCACCCTATCCTTCTTCAATCTATTCTCATTAAAGAAGCATACCAAATCAATATTGCCTTCATTTTCATCCACTTCAAGGATAATGTCATAAACAGAATAGATATTTTGGTTTATAACTTTCAAGTCTCTATTGCAAATTAAAGGTAATATTTCATTTTTTTTCTTTATAAGAGAAAAATTTTTTGCCTGATTTAGTTTATAGGCAAAAGTCTTATTTTTACGAATTGTTTCGTTTATGTTTTTAGCTAAAATCCATAAATCATTAATATTATTTAAATCTATACCAACAGGAATAACAGTGTTTTTAGCTGTAAAGATTGTTTGAATGGTTACAACCTTTGAGCCAGAGATCTGAGACAGAAGTTGAATGAACAAAGCAGCTACTACATCAACAAATTCAATTCCTAATTCTTTAGAAATAGTAAAAAATTTCTTTGCAATATCAGATTCTATATAAGATTCAAAGACACCCTCATTTTTACCAAAACTCGAGATTTCAAAGTATCTTTGAGGAAGTTTAATAGGCTCTATACTAATTTCTTCACTATTTTCAATCTGTTTTGCAAGATCTGATATAGATATATATGAATACAAATCAGAAACTGTCACTTTACCTGAAAAAAACTCTTCTAATTTTTGATGAAACTGGACTACATGAATCGAAGTTCCTCCGTAATCTCTCAAACTGTCATTTAAACCAATTGTGTCATCTCCAAGAATTTCCCAACATATTTTAAGAATAATTTTTTCAGTAGGAGTGATCTGACTAAATTCAATATTATCTTTAGTTTTTCTTAATAAATTTATTTCTTTTATTAATGAATCAAATTCTCCATTTTGAAATCTTTCAGCTAACTTATACCGTTGAATCTTGCCGCTCGTCGTTTTTGGTATTCTTTTTACAGGAATTATCATTTCTACTTTAATACCCATCTTTCTAGCTATATTCTTTTGTATTTTATTTGCTAATATAATAAATTTATCTATATTCTTCCTGTATTTAACAAATACAATTATCTCCTCTTGCCCTTTCTCATGATTGTATACACTTGACACGGCAACCTCTCCAAGAGAAATATCTTCCATTTCTATAGCTACTTTTTCAATATCATGTGGATATAAATTTTGACCCTGCAAAATAATTATATCCTTAGCTCTTCCGGTAATAGTAAAACGTCCATTATGCAAAAACCCTACATCTCCAGTATTCAACCAGCCATCTCCAACAATTGCTTTCCTTGTAGCTTCTTTATTTTTATAATACCCTTTAGTTACATTTTTGCCTTTTATTTGTACAAAACCAACAAAATCATCATTTAGAACATTGTTGTTTGCATCGCAGATTCTAACACTACATTCTCTAAGAGGGTATCCTAACTCCACTAATACGGTTGCATTTTGATGATTTTCATCCTCTAGAAAAGTTACTTTATGTCCTATCTTTAATGTTTTTCCATCAACTACATTGCCAACTAGACCCTCACCAAAAGGTGGACAAGTTACTGCTACGACAGCTTCTGCCATTCCATATCCGGTGAACATGGTTGATTCTTTTAAATCAAATTTTCTCATAGTATTTAAAAATCTTTCCATTAATTTATATGATATTGGTTCAGCACCATTAATAATAATTCTAACATTGGATAAATTCCAATCTACACAGTCTTCAGGCTTGAAATAACGAAGAAAAAAATGATAACCAAAATTAGGCGAACAGGTAAAGGTAATTTTATGATCATTAATTTTCTTCATCCAAAGGGTTGGTTTTCTGATGAATAATTGAGTAGGCATTATACAGTGACTAAAACCAGTTACTACTGGCACAAGATGACATCCAAACATCCCCATATCATGTGTAAGAGGTAGCCAAGTTAAACCAGAATCTTCCTCAGTGAATTCACCTGCGAATGAAAGATCATAAACATTAGTCATAATTTGTTCATGAGTTAATATCACACCTTTAGGGTCGCCAGTAGAACCAGATGAAAACTGTATAAACGCCAGATCATCAGGCTTTGCATCGTAAACATCGCCTAGTTTTGACATAAAGTCTATCTCTTCAATCATTATTACATTTTTCTCTGCTTCTTGTAATATTTCTTTAGTATAATTATTTTTTTTCATATACTCTTCTAGATACTGAGAGTTTTTTCTATCTGTAAGTAAATATGCATATTCAGTTATTTCCAATATTTTTAATGCTTTTTTCTGATTCTCATCAGTCGAACCTGGACTAATTGGAACTGCGATAATCCCTCCCAGTAAGCATGCCCAAAAAGCCTTCAAAAACATCTTATTATCCTCAATTTTTAAAATAATAGAGTCCTTCCTTTTGATCCCTTTACTTTGTAAATTATATAATATATAGCGAGCTTGATTATATAGGTTTTTATAGCTAATAAATTCTTCTTTATCTGATCCTGATATAAAAGTAATACCCTTCTCCTCTACTTTATTCTGTTTTTCTTTTAATACCTGAACTAATGTATTAAACATATAGTAAATCACTCCCTCTTTAAAAAAAGTTTTTTTCCGAAATACTCACTCATTCTCAATATTTCATGCCTTTCAAATAAAAACTTTTGATAGGGAAATTATTATATAAAAATACTAAAAATTAACCTTATCCTGAAATAAGTCTATGACCAATTTAGAAAAAATCCATTACAGAGTCTACGCCCGAATGGAAAAATAATACCAACTTCTCCGTACTATCCCTTTTCAAAGTCCTTTAATTGATGAATGAATATTTCAAAACAAATAGTTCACATTAAACTTAGCTTTTAAGAAACATTCTGTAATGTCATATCTATCATTTGACTTCTAATCTTCTCCCCATTGTAGGGGATCTTTTTAGTTCCAATACAAATAGGATTCGTATTATATCAGGGGGTACTTTTTATTTGTAACTCTGATTTTTAATCATTACAGGAATGCTCCTTTTTTAAATAAAATAGTTGTTAAAATCTATCCCAACAAAGTGTTATTAATATAATTTGTTACATCCTTAATATTATCATTTATAAAAAAATGACCGCCCGATATTTTATTTATCTTACACCCAATCTGACTATGCTTTTTCCATGCAAGTAAATCAGAGGTGGATATATCCTTATCTTCAGTTCCACTTAAGATGGAAATACTATATGGAAATTTCTCTTTTTTTTCAACATATTTGTAGGTACTCATTACTTTAAAGTCAGATTTTAAAATAGGTAAAAACTGGTTGAGCATATCTTTATTTTCAAGCAACTCTCTTGGGGTACCACCCAATTCAAAAAGTACATGTTGAATCTCTTCACAGGATAGTTCCTGAAAATTCAGCTCATCTTTATAAATTTGGGGAGCTCTTCGCGCCGAAAAAAATAAATGACAAGGATTTTCATACCCCTCTTCCATAATCCTATGAGCTAGTTCAAAAGCCAACCAGCTACCCATGCTATGACCAAATATTGCATAAGGCATTTCGTTCAAGTGTCTCTTTAAATTGTCGTAAACATCTTTGACCATTTCATTAAAATCACTATAATAAGAACTTCTAATTCTTTTTCCTCTTCCTGCTAACTCTACTGGACATATTTCAATTTTACTATCAATATATTTCTTCCAATTGTAATATACAACCGCTGATCCTCCTGCATATGGTAGACAAAACAATTTCATTTTTTATAATCCATCTCCTCCCACAATCTTTAAAATTCATCTCTGTAAAAGTTTTTTTCCATGCTTCAGCAACATTCTTTCCGATTTTGCTCTATTAAACTTTTAGCTACTTCTTTGTTCCAGCAATTTCAAAGCGCTAGAGTCATCATTTGAAGATGTTTTTACAATTTTACCTGTTTCCATCTTCATAACTTTATCTGCTAAATAAAAATAGCGATCATCATGTGTTATTGCAATTACACACTTCCCTTGACTCTTCATTTCAGGAATCAAAGTCAAATAAAAGTACTCCCTAAACTCGGGATCTTGATCCGCTGCCCATTCATCAAAAAGATAAATAGGTCGGTCATCCATATAACTAATTAATAATGCTAGTCTCTTTTTCTGTCCTGTTGAAAGCTTTGTAGTGCTAAAAATTCCATTCTTAATTTCAAGCTTATCGTCTATTCTTAGAATTTTCAGATAATGCTCTATCAAATTTTCCCTTCCTTTGTAGTCAATGCCATACATTTTATCAAATAAATAATAATCACTGAACACTGTAGAAAAATATTGTCCTAAATTTTCTGGTTCAATTTTACTTCCATTAATCAGAATCTCACCCTGCTCCGGAGAATAAAGACCCGTAATCAATTTTGCTAAAGTAGATTTTCCACTTCCATTACCACCAGTAATAAAAATTACCTCACCTTTCTTAAAGCTATAATCAATCGGTCCAACAACAAACGCCTTGTCTTCAACATTCTTGTATTTATATAGTATGCCTTCCATAGATAATATTAGATCATCTGTCAAGGTTTTTTCATCATCTATAACAGAACATTCCATTGATTTAATCAGTTCCAAAATATCAGTGATTCTTTTCCAACTTATTTTTACCAGATTCATCCGTGGTATCATATTTAATACATTGTCAATAGGTCCCTTTAGAAATAAGAATATTAATACATAATCACTTAATGTAACATTTGTAATTCCTTTATAAATTGTAGGAAGAAGAAAGAGCAGTCCTCCCAATAAAAAGAAAGCAATCAATTCACCAAGAAAATATACATTGGCTCCAACCAACTCAGCCCGTGTTCGTGTTATTCTATAGATATCACAGTTGTTTGACATATCACTCTTGAATTCTTCTCTCCTGATTTTATGAAGATACAATTCTTTAAATCCATTCACCAAATCATCTATGAATTTAAAGAAGGTGTTTTGTGCATCACGGTTTTGAGCAAAAAAATCAAGAGCTGATTTATTAACTAATACTAATAATATTCCTGCTATTGTTACTAAAACAAGAGAAGTCAGTAATGCATAGATATTTGAAATACCAAGATAAATAAAACTTGTAAATATTGTCACAGAACTAGTGAGACCGATCACTATGATACCTACTGAGTTGCTGATCACTTCAGTGTCCGTATTGAGACATGTGTATATCTTTTCTTTCCCTATGTTTTCTATTTTATAATAAGAGGTCTTCAATATTTTTGAAATTAAATCTATTCTTTTATGATAAATCATATTATTGGTTAGACCGATTAGATACACTCGAACCTGTTTTTGGCAAAAAACGTATAGCATTAAACCCAATACAAAATATCCTCCTAAAGCCAACTTCATATAACTTCCACTTGAAAGGGATTTGTTGACAATAAACATTACAAATGCATATGCACCTCCACTAACTAAACTTAAAGTTACCACCAAAAAATAAGGTCTATTATCCGGCTTATAAGTAAAAAACTCCAAAAGAAAATATAAATAAAATATTGCAATAGAAATATTGATCTCATAATATGCTAGCATTAAATTACCAGATATCTGTGTTTGTAATAAACTCCAGGAAGTTCCATTTAAAAGAATAGTGGGAACCAAGTATAATGCAACAACTAGAGATAGTAACATTATAAAGGAAATAACAAAACCGACCACTCCTTTAAACCCTTTTTTATCAAATTTCCTCTCCTTTTTTATAATATCTATTATTATTTTTATAATATAGTAAAAACCGACCAACAAAAATATTCCTACTAAAAACATAATGATAAGTAGAATTGTATCAGATATATGATTTAAATTTTCCATAGTTATATCCTCCCTTTATTTGTAGATATTATCAGTTCTTTTCTTGGTAAGCATATTGCTCGAAACATTTACGATGAACCAATTAACAAACCTTATAAAAGACTTCAAGTTGATCAAATGCCTGTTATTGAAATTCCCGAAAAATGGATTTTATTCAACTTCTCATTAGTTATCAAGTCAAACATGGAAAATATCTTACACCTATTAAAATTATTACAGGAATGTTCCTTTAATAATTAATGATTAAAGATACTTATATATGGAGTTTTGTATCCATTTTTACGACTTCTTCATATTAACATTTACTATATTATATCATTATACATTTATCTCGTCAATAAGCTAAACATCTTATTTCTGTATTCGTCTATTAATTCATCCACTTTCTCCGTAATTATTGTTTCCTGGAAATATATATGCTATAATCGGTCAAGTGCTGCACCATGATTCACCATAGCCATCAGGTTACGAGTGATGGCCAAAGTTTAATGAATTTGAAAGGTCAGTTTACCTGCCGGACACACTAAAAAAAGACTTCGGGCAAAAATTAAATCCCCAAAGTCCTTTTTTAACTTTTATTTCAATTCAAACATTAACTCCCCAGCCTTAACCTGTTGTCCTTCTGTAACATTAACAGATTCAACTTCTCCTGAAATAGGCGCTGTAATATTTGTTTCCATCTTCATCGCTTCAATGATCGCGACTATTTGATTTTCCTCAACTTTATCTCCTTTATTCACAAAAACTTTTATTATAGTTCCTGGAATGCTAGCCCCAATCTCTAGCTGATTTGCAGGATCAGCCATCTTAGTCACATTTACTTCTTGTATTACTATACTTGCTTTATCCAATATCTTTATTTCTCTTCGATTACCATTCACTTCAAATCTAACTGTTCTCCTACCTTCTTCATCTAATCTTCCTATCTCTAAAAGTTTAATAACTAAAATTTTTCCTTCACGAATCTCTATTTCTGAGGTTTCACCCTCAATTAAACCATGAAAATAAACATCACTTCCCATAAGAGTTTGATCACCATACTCTGCTTTATATTTCAAATAATCTTCAAAAACCTTAGGATATAGAGTATAACTGACAACATCTTTATTGGTAGGTGTGATATTAAATTTTTCTTTTAAATATTCTTCAACTTTATCAAAATCTTCAGGTTCTAGAAGTTCACCCGGTCTTACGGTGATAGGCTCTTTTCCTTTTAAGACGATCTCTTGAATTTTTTTAGGAAATCCTCCCTTAGGTTGCCCGATCATTCCTTCAAAGTATGAAATAACTGAATCCGGAAAAGCTAGATCTTTTGCTTTGTTATAAATATTTTCTGGAGTAAGATCATTTTGTACCATAAATATGGCAAGATCACCTACAACCTTAGAAGTTGGAGTAACTTTAACTATATCACCAAGCATTTCATTTACTTTTTTATACATTTCTTTAACTTCTTTAAATCTATGCCCTAATCCAAAACTCTCAACCTGAGGTTTAAGATTTGAATATTGACCTCCTGGTATCTCATATTCATATATCTCAGCAGTACCTGACTTTAAGTCAGATTCAAACTGATCATAAACTGGTCTTACAGCACTCCAATAATCCGAAATTGTCTGAAGATCATGTGGATTTAATCCAGCATCTCTCTCAGTATTCTTTAATGCTGCAACTACAGAGTTTAATGCAGGTTGACTTGTCAATCCTGACATGCTATTAAAAGCAGTATCTACAATATCTACACCTGCTTCAGCTGCCATTAATATTGCTGCAACTCCATTTCCACTTGTATCATGAGTATGAAGATGAATCGGAATCGAAATTTCGCCTTTTAAAGCATTGATTAACTTATAAGCTGCATGTGGTTTTAATAATGCTGACATATCTTTAATCCCCAATATATGAGCACCTGTTTTTTCTATCTCTTTGGCCAACTTAATATAATATTCTAAAGTATATTTATCTCTACTTTCATCTAAAATATCTCCTGTATAACAAATACATGCTTCCGCAATCTTTCCACTATTCAAGACTTCATCAATAGCAACTTCCATACCTTTTAACCAGTTTAAAGAATCAAATATTCTAAATACATCTATTCCGCTCTCTGCAGATTCTTTTATTAACTCTCGAATTACATTATCTGGATAATTTTTGTATCCTACACCATTAGAACCTCTAATCAACATTTGTAATAATACATTAGGAATTCTTTTCCTTAATTGTTCCAATCTCTCCCATGGAGATTCTTTTAAAAATCGATATGCAACATCAAAGGTAGCTCCACCCCACATCTCTAATGAGAACAAATCTTTTGCTAAAACAGAAGTTGCCTTTGCTATCTTTGTCATATCTTTTGTTCTCATTCTCGTAGCCATCAGAGATTGATGAGCATCTCTCATCGTGGTATCTGTCAATAACAATTTTTTCTGTTCTTTAATCCAATCTACAACTCCCTTAGGCCCAGTCTCTTCAAATAGCTGTTTTGTTCCTTTTAGATTCCCTGCTTTTGTTACTCTAGGTACTATTGGAACGTCAAAATTAGGTTTCTTTCCTTTAGTCTCATTAACTACTTTTTCTCCGATAAATTTAAGAACTCTAAGCTCAGTATCTGCTTTTGGATTTATATCTACTAACTCAGGGTTGTTTGCAATGAAACCAGTATCACATAGACCTTTTTGGAAAGTCTCATGATTTAGAACATTTACTAAGAACGCTGTATTTGTCTTGACACCCCTAATTTTTGTTTCTTTTATTGAACGAATTGACTTTTTGATAGCACCATCAAAGGTTCTGGCCCATGAACTAATTTTCACTAAAAGACTATCATAATATGGACTAATTATAGAGCCAGAAAATCCATTCCCCCCATCAAGTCTCACCCCAAAGCCTGATGATGTTCGATAAACATCTATTCTTCCTGTATCAGGAGCAAAGTTGTTTGCAGGATCTTCTGTTGTTACTCTACATTGTATAGAATAACCTCTTATCTCTACATCCTCTTGCGAATGAATTCCAATCTCTGGAGAGTTTAATGGGTAACCTTCTGCTATTAAAATCTGGCTCTGTACAATATCTACACCTGTAACCATCTCGGTCACCGTATGTTCAACTTGAATCCGTGGATTCATCTCTATAAAATAATGATTTCCATGCATATCAACTAGAAACTCCACTGTTCCAGCGCTTCTATAATTTACAGAACTAGCGATTTTCAATGCATCATTACAGATTGCCTCTCTCTTTTCTTTTGAAAGGGAGAAAGCAGGTGTGAATTCTATAACTTTTTGATGCCTTCTTTGGATAGAGCAATCCCGTTCGTATAAGTGTACGATATTTCCATAATAGTCTCCAAGAATTTGCACTTCTATATGTTTTGGCTGTTCAAGATATTTTTCTATAAAAATATCATCTATTCCAAAAGCTTTTTTTGCTTCATTTTTAGCATTATGAAATTCTTGAAGAAGATCTTTTTCATCTCTAACTATTCTCATTCCTCTACCGCCACCACCAGAAGCGGCCTTTAACATAACAGGATAACCAGAAAATCTTGCAAATTCTATGGCCTCTTCATCTGATTTTATCGGTTTTTCTACTCCAGGAATCGTCGGAACACCAACAGTATTAGCTACTACTTTTGATTTGATTTTATCGCCTAATCTATCCATCATCTGATGAGTTGGGCCTATAAACTCTATTCCTGCCTCTTCACATTTTCTTGCAAACTCTGGATTTTCCGATAAAAACCCATATCCTGGATGGATTGCATCTACACCTTTTTTTAGTGCAATATTGATAATTTCATCAATATTTAAATAGGCTTCAATGGGTCCTCTATTTTTCCCAATAAGATATGATTCATCAGCTTTTGTTCTAAAAAGAGAATTTTTATCTTCATCTGAATAAATTGCTACTGTCCTAATTCCCAATTCACTACAAGCTCTAAATATTCTTATGGCTATTTCTCCCCTGTTTGCTACTAATACTCTTTTAAATTTTTTCATTAAATCTTCCCTTCCTTTATCTGCATATCTTTTCATTCCATCGCTATTAAATCTAACTTTACGACACCCTCTAACTCTTTTATTTCATTTAAAAGTTCTTCAAAATCTTTATTCAAGTCAGAAATATCAAAAGTAATACTAACATTTGCAATATTATTAATAGGTATATCTTGATTGATAGTTAATACGTTACCATGTCCATTAGAAATCATGTTCAATATACTTGATAATACTCCTAATTGATGACTAAGAAGAAAGGCTATGGTAACTTTTTTACCTCTTGCACCTTCAGAAATTGTAAAAACATAATCTTTGTATTTATAATACGTACTTCTGCTTATACCTACTCGTTTAACAGCTTCGGTTATTTCCTTTGCACTACCTGTCCGTAATAATTCTTTCACCTGAATCACTTTCTCAAAAACATCGGGAAGTATTTCTTTATCAATTACCAAATATTTAGAATCCATAATTATCTGTTAACGACTCCTTTCTGCGAATTACGGTATAAACTTAAGATTTCTTAACAACAGCCCCTTCATAATCAATAAGTAATTCTTTGACTTCCCATCTATTATTCAATTTGCTTAAGAATTGACCAATGTAACGATAAAACATATCATCTTTTTCATCTAAGATCGCCATAATCGTTGGCCCTGCTCCGCTTAAATAAACTCCAAGGCTATTTAAATTCTCACATTCTTTTATTATCTGATCATAATCTTTAATAAGTCTTCCTCGATATCTCTGATGAAGTTTATCTTTACAAGCCAATTTAATTAAATCAAATTGACGATTTACTAATGCTGATATCATCAAAGATACTCTTCCAATATTAAATACCCCATCCTTATAAGGAATTTCCTTTGGAAGTACTGCCCTTGATTCTTCCGTAGATAGCTTGAAATCAGGGATGAGTGCATAAAATTTCAAACCTTCTACCTTTATTTTACTATAATATACTTGGTCATCTTCCAGTATCGCCACTGTCATCGCTCCAAATAATGCAGGGGTTATATTATCAGGATGACCTTCTATTTCAACTGCCAAATTTAATATTTCATCTTTACTTAAAACTCCACCCGCTATCTCATTTGCACCCATAATTCCTCCAAGAATGCAAGTTGCACTACTTCCCAATCCCCTTGAGATTGGAATCTTATTAACTATCTTGATCTTTAGACCTTTTTGATGATAACCTATTTTTTCAAAACATCTTTTCATTGAAACATAAATCAAATTATTCTCATTAGCAAATTCCTGATCACAACCTTCAAAAACCAATCCATCTTCAATCTCTTCGAATATAAACTGATTATATAAATTCAAAGCTATTCCTAAACAGTCAAAACCCGGGCCAACATTCGCGCTAGTACCAGGAACTCTTACCTCTATCATAATATCACCTATACCTCGCCATCACGGCTCAAGATTTTTTCAACCACAGATTTCATCTCATCTTTTTGACATACTTCCCGATGAATAATCTCTTTTTTATCTAAGTCTACTATAGCCTCTGGTATCTTCAATCCTGTTTCTGCCAACTTTTCTATCAGTTCAAAATCGCTAAGCTGATTTTCACTTCCACACAATGCACCATAAACACTTCTAGTGAATTTAAATGGACTAGCAGTTGATACTATAACAGTTTTTGTATTATCCCCTGATTCCATTTTATACTTCCGATAAACAGAATACGCCACTGCAGTATGTGTATCCATTACATAACTCGAACTATCAAAAACTTCGCGAATTGTTTGAAAGGTTTCTTTATCCGTCGAAAATCCTCCATAAAAATCATTCAAACCTTCCTTCATCTGATCTGTAATCTCATATCTCCCGACATTTTTCAAACTATCCATCATCTCTTTAATTAAGTCTTCATCACAGTGACTGAGCTCATGTAAAAATCTCTCCAAATTACTAGAAACAAGGATATCCATAGAAGGTGAACTTGTTAACTTAAAATCTCGGTTTATATTATAAACTCCTGTATTCAAGAAATCAGATAGTACATTATTCTCATTAGACGCTGAAATCAATTTATTCACTGGTAGTCCCATCTTTTTAGCATAAAAGGCCGCTAATATATTACCAAAATTGCCGGTAGGAACTACTATATTTATCTTTTCACCATCTACTATATTCTGATTTTTTAATAAATTTAGATATGAGCTAAAATAATAAACAATTTGCGGGATCAATCTTCCGATATTAATCGAATTAGCTGAAGAGAAAATATAATTATTCTCCTTTAATTTTTTTCGAAAACTCTGATCAGCAAATATTTCTTTAACCCCATTTTGAGCATCATCAAAATTTCCTTCTATACCAATCACATAAGTATTATTCCCTTTTTGAGTAATCATCTGTCTTTTTTGAATCTCACTAACTCCATTTTGCGGGAAAAAAACTATTATCTTTATTCCTTCTATATCCTTAAAACCCTCTAATGCAGCCTTCCCTGTATCTCCCGAAGTTGCAGTAAGTATGACAACTTCATTATTTAAACTTAATTTTCTTGAAGCAGTCTTTAAAAGATGAGGTAAGATTGACAAGGCCATATCTTTAAATGCTAAAGTTGGCCCATGATATAGCTCAAGAAAATAGACACCTGCCTTTTTTGATAAAGGTGCAATCATCGGCGAATCAAATTTATCATCATAAGCTTTATTTATACACTCTTTAAGTTCCTCATCATCAAAATCAGAAAAATATTTTTTCATTATATAAAAAGATAACTCCTGATAACTCCTCTTAATTAATTCATCAAATGACTTACCGATTACAGGAAATGTAGTAGGCACATATAATCCACCATCTACTGCCATACCTTTAACGATTGCTTCAGAAGAAGTAATCTTTTCTTCTTTGCCTCTTGTGCTTTTATAGAATAAATTCTGCATATAGCCCTACTCCCTTCTTCGATCCTCTAAAAATAACAAGTTACCTTTTATAATATACTGTTTCGTCATTAAATACAAGTGTTTTTTTATTAGATACACCTAATAAGAATAGTAACTCTAAAAAATATAATTATTTTTCATAAAACTGTTTACTTAGCTTCATATTTGTGTTATACTGCTTTTCATAGAAATACACATGTATTTTGTTCGAAAACATTAATATAATTTCAATAATTTTATAAAAGAAAGGGAGATAGCTATGATCAAAATAGGTTTACTAGGGTTTGGAACAGTTGGTTCAGGGGTTTATGAAATTATAGAAAAGGAAAAAAATAATTTTAGGACCTTACTTGGTGAAGAAATTGAAATATCCAAAATTCTTGTAAGTGATCTCAATAAAAAAAGAAATGTAAATCTACCCCCTACTCTTATCACAGATAATCCTTATGAAATATTAAATGCTCCTGATATTGATATAATCGTCGAAGCTATAGGTGGTGTAAAGCATGCTTATAAATATGTAACCTTAGCCCTTGAAAATGATAAACATGTTGTTACAGCCAATAAAGCCATTGTAGCAAAATATATGGACGAGCTTTTAGCTTTAGCTGAGAAAAAAGGGAAAGGCTTTCTTTTTGAAGCAAGTGTAGGTGGTGGAATTCCAATTATCAAGTCATTAAAACAAAATATCAGAATAAATAAGATAACTCAAATCAAAGGAATTTTAAATGGAACCACTAACTTTATACTGTCAAAGATGACAGATGAAAATCTAAGCTTTAATGAAGCTTTAGAGCTTGCTCGTAAACTTGGCTATGCTGAAGCTGACCCAACTGATGATATCGAAGGATATGATGTTGCTAGAAAGCTTTCTATATTATCTTCTATAGCATTCAAAACAAAAACTAATTATAACAATATAATGTGCCGTGGAATCAACTCTATATCTAAGTTAGATATAAGTATGTTCAAAAAATTAAGTCTTAAAGTTAAATTGATTGGCAATGCTGTTATTTCAGATAACTTCTTTATAGATAAAGAGTTTTCTGCTTCAGTTGAACCTATTCTCGTGAATGAAAATTCAACCTTTGCATCTGTCAATGATGCCTTTAATATAGTTTCACTTATGGGAGATACAGTCGGTGAACAACATTTTTATGGACATGGTGCTGGGAAAAATTCAACCGCCAACGCTGTAGTTTCTGATATTCTTGATCTTATAAGTGGTGAGTATAAATTCAGTAAACTGATTGAAAATACAATCACTATCCCTGCTGGAGTTAAATTATTTAAAGGAAAGTATTATCTTAGAGTAGCACCAGCGAGTAAAACACAAATACCAAAAATATTTAATCTATTAAATAAGAATGACATTAAATACGAAATCATCAGTATAAATGAAGACTTGATATTATTAACAGAATTAATCTCTGCCGATACTATGGAGCATTTCATCAAACAATTAAAACTCTCTCATGATAATTATTGTTATCTGAGAATTGAAGGTAAGATTGAAAGTAAAAAATACGCAGAAGTTTTATCATGAAAGCTATAATTTAGAGGTGAAAACAAATGGATAAGCTAATCGTTCAAAAATATGGCGGGACATCAGTTGGAACTATTGATCGAATCAAGCACGTGGCACAACAAATTGTTAAAACAAAAAAAAGGCTATAAAATAGTTGCTGTTGTTTCCGCAATGGGCAATACAACCAATGAACTTTTTGAAAAAGCAAAAACTATAAACCCTAATCCCTCAAGTCAAGAACTGGACATGCTTCTTGCGACAGGAGAACAGATTACTATTTCTCTTCTCGCAATGGCTGTACAGGCCTTAGATCAAGATGTGATTTCCTTAACTAGATTTCAATGTGGAATCCTTACTGATACCAGTCATAAAAAAAGCTCGAATTAATAGAATGATTAGCCCACAAAAAGTAACGTTTTTTTGCCTTCAAAAGCCATATGTTCATTCTTTGTGGTGAAAAATACTCTCATTAAGATTAAAT
>JAGMES010000200.1 GCA_023128035.1 Halanaerobiales bacterium
TCCAGCCAGCTTAAAAACCAAATCAATTTGCATTATAGTTCATCTCCTTTGATCTTTTGAGTTAAGACTCCCACTTCTATAAGTGGTGGGAATTGTTTTTAATCTTCAGTGGAGGTAGAATCCCCTACTGAAGCCCCGATGTTCAGCTTTAGCTGGACGAGTTCACTTCAACTTGACGCATTCCAAAGATTCAGAACAACTTTTACGGTTTAACAAAAAACTATTAATCTTCATCACCGCATCATCGAGGTCATCAGCATCTACTACCAAAGCAAATTCACCATATTTATCCTGAGAAAATTTATACAGTGGATCATAGTAAGATTCCAGAAGAATTTTTGTCACAAATCTAAGATCACCTTTCAATAAAGCTTCTCTCATTTCAGCAAATTTTGCTTTACCAATTGATTTAGTAAGTCCCTTTTCAATTGCATTTAAAGACCTTTGACAATTTTGAATAAAATCCTGAGTTAATCCTTGAACTACATACTCTTTAATAATTCTCTCAACTCTTGTTTCTAAAGATACATTTATTAAAATCGGCAATCCTTTGTTTTTCCTATCAAAAAGAAAATCCGGCATATGAACCTGACCAATACGCTTACTTTCAGCCTCCATCAATACATAAGACTTTTCTCTTAATTCCTCTAAGCGATTATATAATAGAGCATCAAATTGCTTCTGTCCTCGAACATTTTCAATACCAATACTTCCAAACGCCGAACCTCTATGTCCAGCTAGACCCTCTAAATCTAAAACCGGATGCCCTAACTTAATTAATCTATGCAAAATCTCTGTCTTTCCTGCTCCTGTATATCCGTGTAAAACAATTACCTCAGGAGGAAAATCATAATTAGCAAAGCGTTCTAAAATATATTGACGATATGCTTTATACCCTCCCTCAACACGATAAACAGATATTTTCATTAAATCTAGGATTCTACATAAACTCTCACTTCTTGAACCTCCTCGCCAGCAAAAAAGCACAGGAGTTCCATCTTTAGCTACTTTCTGAACCGCCTTAACCAAAGTAGGTAATTTTGGTGCTACAAATTCTAGTCCCAATTCTCTAGCCTTTTCAGAACTTTTTTCTTTATAAATTGTACCCACTTCCGCTCTCTCTTCATCGGTAAAAATAGGTACATTAATCGATCCAGGTATTGTAGCCAAAGCAAATTCACCAGGAGAACGAACATCAATAAATCTTGGTTGAGTTAATGATAATGCTTCTTTAATACCAATTGTTTTCACACTCAATCCCTTCATTTCTTTTCATAGTATGATAATAATTATTATGGCAATATACTAGCTGGTTGGATTGGCAGGATAAATAATAGAAACAGCATGATAATCTAAATCAAAATGTTTTACCAACCTTTTTTCCAAATCCTCACTGTTAATCTCTTCGAGTATTTTTAATTCATTGAAAAGATTAATGTTTTTAAAATAATAGGACATAAAATTTTGACCTACTCCTTTTAAAGAATCAAATGTAGTAATATAATCACCAATCATTCTTTTTTTAATCCGTTCCATCTCTTCAACTTCAATTTTCCCAATACGAAATTGAATTCCATCTACCAAAACACGATGTAAACGTTCAGGATTATTTGTATGCCCACCGATAACTGTCATCCCATGATCCTTCTCTGCTGTAAATGAAATAGAAAAGCTATCATCAATTAAACCAGATGAATACAAAGATTGATAAAGCTTTGAACCTTTCCCTACCAGTAATTCTAATAAAATCGAGGTAACAAGTTCCTTTTTTAATATCGCATCTCCTTCATACCCTAAATCCTGTTCTTTAAAACCTAGATTATATATTGGCCTTGAGACCGACATTCGGCTTTCAATGCGCTTTTCATTAACCCCTTTAGGCTCATCAGCATAGTACCTTTTTATTGGAGGTTGAAGAATAAAATCTTTTCTATCCTGATTTTTTTGAACTAATTCAAAAATCCATTCAGGATGTACATCTCCCATAATAAATAAAACCATATTACTGGGATGATAAAAAGTTTGGTAACATTTATATAATAATTCCCGATTAATTTGATATATACTTTCAACCGTACCCGCAATATCTATCCTAACAGGATATTTATGAAAAAGAGTCTCCATCAATTTTTGATACCCAATCCAATCTGGATCATCAGTATACATCAAAATTTCCTGGGCAATAATTCCTTTCTCTTTTTCCACTGACTCCTCGGTTAAATAAATATTTTGAACAAAATCAAGAAGTAATTCTAGACATTCTGGAAAATTTTCAATTGTATCAAAAAGATAACTTGTACTTGTATAAGTTGTATATGCATTCACATTTGCACCTAACGCTGCAAATTTATCAAAAATATTTATTTCACGCTCTTCAAACATTTTATGTTCAAGAAAATGAGCTATACCATCAGGAACTTCTGTAAGATTGGATTCTCCTGGAACAAGAAACTTATTATCCAAAGATCCATAATGTGTTCCAAAAACTGCATACTTTTGATGAAAGCCTTTTTTCGGTAAAACAAAAATAGGAAGACCATTTGTAAGTTTCTTAGAATAAATCGTCTCTTTTATTACTGGATCATATATCTGATTCATCAATAACTTCCTCCTTGCCCTTCAAAAAATAAATTGTATCCAGTTGTACTACTTTCGCTACTTCCTGAATATCTCTCGTGGTGACATTATCCATTTCTTCCATCAATTTATCTAAAGAAGGATGCATGCCATTCGTAACTTCTAGCATACAAGAATCTATAAAAGATCCATTTGAATCAGATAAATACTTAAAATAACGTTGATAAGCTTTTTTTGTAAAATCTAATTCCTGTTCAGTTATTTCACCATTCTTTATAGCTTGTAACTGCTGATCAACAATCTCTAAAACTCGATCTAAATTGGCGGATTCAATTCCGGACGAAACCAATAAAATACCTTTAGTGGATTCAAGTGCTGAATATATATAATAAGCTAGACCAGATTTTTCTCTAACATTTTGAAAAAGTTTTGAATGAGGTAAACCACCAAAGAGACCATTAAAAATCTGCAGGGCCGCATATTTTGGTGAAAGACGCTTTATATTAGTTCTATATCCAATCGCCAATTTTCCCTGCATAATATCCTCTTCTTCTATAATTTTTTGAAGAGCAATTTTTTCATGCAAATCCCTTTCTTTTTCCATTACCACTGGTGAAAAACTTTTTGAACGAGCAGGAAGGGTTAGAAAAGCTTTCTCAACTTTTTCCACAACTTCATTTGCACTGTCAAAATCTCCAATAATAAAAATATGAATTGGATTGTTTTTTAATAAATCACTATAATATCTATATAAATCTTCATTGGTAAACTTGTCTAAATTATCGATACTTCCATATTTGAAGATACCATAAGGCTCATTTTTACACATACTCTGACAACAACGTTCATTAACATATTTTGCTTTATCATTAATTAAACTATTAATATCATCTCTTAAGATAGCCTTTTCCTGATTGAAGTATTCTTCATCAAATTTTTCATCTTTCATTAAAGGATTCGTTAATACATCCATGATAAAAGCCAAGCCTTCTTCTAAAAGGTCATGTCCACTAGGTAAATAATGCTTATTAATTATTTCTAAAGATAAAGTCAAACTTTGAATTTCTCCACGTTTCTCAACATCTGATACAAAATCTGCACCGTAAAGTTCTTCTAAATACCTCATCATCTCAAGTGTAGTAGGTCGGTTATTAGTTCCTCTAAACAAAAGATAAGAAGTCAAAGCAACCATAGGAGCGGTCTCCTCACGGAGCCGCTCCTGAATATAAATTTTAATCAGAGTTGTTTTAAACTTTGATGTTTGTAGTAAGTGAAGATTAATACCTTCTTTGATTTTTTTATTTTTATAATTAATCGTTCTAGTCATTCTAAACCTCCCAATACAACTAATCTTAAGTTTAACGACATTTCAGAATGGAAAATCCTCTTCTGAAGTCGTTAAACTTAAGATGTAATAACTGTAGTTATTTCATCACTTTAATCTGTTTCTGTTTCTGTTTCTCCATCTTGTTCCGCTAAAGCTTTAATCTGTTGCAAGATACTTTTTAATTCACTAATTTTTTCACCATATCCTGCAAAATTACCTTCCTTCAATTGAATTTGAGCTTCTGTATAAACAGTAACCGCTTTCTCAGCTAAAGGTAACATACCTCTAGATACAACATCGCTTAATTCTTCTAATGCAGGATCTCGCTCTTCTGTACCCTCTTGAATACCAAAGATTTTAGACAAAGCTCCTTGTAAAGTAGTTTCCATTGCTACTTCATTTCCATAAACCACAATAACACGTTTTAATTCTGGTAATTGACTTTGCTGTGACTGTAAATATATTGGTTCAACATAAAGAATAGAATCTTTAATAGGAATTATTAGCAAGTTACCCCTAATTACACTAGAACCTTTCTGATCCCATAATGTCAATTGTTGCGATATAACAGAGTTTTGATCAATACGGGCTTCAATCATCATTGGTCCATAAATTGTTCTATCTTTAGGGAAATTATACCTAATAAATTTTCCATATTCATCACTATCTGATTTAACAACTAACCACGAAACCATATTATTTTTTCTTGCTGGAGTAAAAGACTGTATTAAAACAAATTCTACATTTTCTTCACCAGGAAGACGGGTTATAATATAATATGGTTCAACATCGATAGCATCTCCAGCATATTGTTCTTTAGGGATATTCCACAAATCTTCTTTATTAAAGAAAATTGTTGGATCTTCCATATGATAAGTTGCATATACCTGTGTCTGAAGCTTAAATAAATCTACTGGATAACGAATATGGTCTTTAATGCCTTCTGGCATCTCATCCAAAGGTTTAAAAATATCTGGGAAAATTTTTGCATAAGTTTGAATCAAAGGATCATTAGAATCACTAATATAATAATCAACAGTACCATGATATGCATCTACAACAACTTTTGCTGAATTCCGAACATAATTTCCCCAGCCCCTTACAGGTTCGGAATATGGATACATATTGGTAGTTGTATAAGCATCAATCATCCAGTAAAGATTACCATCATTAATCACCATATAAGGATCTTTATCATATTTCAAAAATGGAGCAATCTTCTTCACTCTAGTTATTATATTTCGATCGAACATTAATCTACTTTCCGCTCTAATATCACTAGAAAGAAGAATCTTCGTAGTGTTATATTTGATTGCAAACATAAGCCTACGCCAAATATTATTAATCTCAATTCCACCTACACCATCATAATAATTTACTGTTCCAGTATAATCCATCTCTCCAGTTTTGCTATTTACGATTACATAACTATTCGTCTTTTCACCGAAATAAATTCTTGGTTGTGTTATTTCAATATCAATATTACTTACTGGAGGAATATTTTTAATATATAATTCTGGTAGCCCTTGTGGAGTAATTACATTCACTGGGCTCATTACTAAACCCATTCCGTGGGTATATTTCAAAACCTGATTAATCCAAGTTTGTGCCCGTGTTTCCAATGCAGATTGATTCAATTCTCTTGGTGCCAGCATAACTTGACGATAAACACCATCAATCACATAACGATCAATATCTACATGCTCAATATCATAGTAAGGACGAATTTCTTGTAACTGACTATATGTTTTCTGTAAAGGACGCCAATCCCAAAGTCTGATGTTTTTTATAATATCACTAGCTTTTTCCATATCAGATGGCGTCAAATTTGTTGTAACATCAAACGAATTTTGTTCTATTTCTTCTAACCCAAAAGCTTGAAGAGTATGATTGATATTATACTCAATATATTTTTTTTCCATTTCAATCTCGTTTGGTTCTACACGGTATTTCTGGATAATACCTGGGTAAAATCCTCCAAGTACTATTGAAACTACTAACCAAACAGCAATACCTATATAAATTAACTTCATTTTTCTAGTGAAAATATTGATCAAAGTAAATATTGCTAAAAGCCCTACAACAACCATCATCACATTCAATGCTAAAATTTGAACTTTAACATCTGTATAACTAGCTCCAAAGACAACTCCACGAGTTGAATAAAGTAGACCATACTTCTGTAAGA
This sequence comes from Halanaerobiales bacterium, assembly GCA_023128035.1. The sequence continues at coordinate 6,093 of JAGMES010000200.1, forward strand.
GATATCCGCCTGCTTTGATAATGAAGAAAAAAGCTGCCAAAGTAGACAGATGTAATTTTTCAGAAATATGGAGTCGATATCCATTGTCTCCTTTTTGGAAATTTAAAACAAGATAAATTAAAGCAACAATAATACCTGTTAATATAACCACTCCAGTTAAGAGTGAATAAGCAAATTGAAAAAACGGGAGTTCAAAAATATAAAAACCAATATCTTTTCCAAAAATAGGATCGACATTGCCAAAAGGAGTTCTATTCAAATATTTTAATACAACCTCCCAAGAATCAGGATTAATACTAGTAGTTAAAAACCCAAGCAGGATACTAACCAATAGATAAAACCAAGTAAGTATACCTGCCGTCAGCCATTTTGAACTAGATTCGCTTTGCTCTTCTCCTACAACATGAAATGTGGTTCTATTAATAAAACCCTTAAAAAAATCCAGTACCTTCTTTTTCGTAAATAGTAAATTCACAAAAATAAGCAGTGCAAAAAACAAACCTAAAGCAATACGTACCCAAATTTTTGTCATTAAAATAGTTGTAAAAACTTGCTGAACCTGAAGATTTACAAACCATAACCAATCTGTATAAAGGTTCAGCCCAGATAAAAATAATCCAATTGCAAGAACACCAATAATAAACAGAATAATAAATGTTCGTTTTAGATAAGACATAAATTGCCTCCCTCTCTTCATTATAGAAATATTATTTACGATTGTTTTCCTCTTTATAACACAAAGCTATTAGTATTTATTCAATATCTTTAGCCATTCTCCTCCCTATTTTTTTTTATTTCTATTAGTCGTTCGGTCGGGTCGAGTAATGGCGCGGTAACATCATGTCCCGTTTCCATCACCCGCCCTAAGAACCATAATCAACTGACCTAGACCGAATCGCTCCAATAGAACTTCATATTAACTTTGATTTCCAACCACAATCAGTATATAATTCTATATAGAAGAATAACACGAAAAGAGGATTCGATATGGGCAGAATAAAAGTGCATCGTCAAAATATCAATAACCTGATTCAATCTGTTAGTTCCAAATCTATTTACCAATGGCTTGTCATACAAACAC